>NZ_JBEZKA010000011.1:17818-257313 GCF_040651435.1 Streptomyces sp. NPDC048479 | reverse complement strand
CTTCCTGAACTCCTCCGGATACGGAGACTTGCGTCCCACCTGGACATCCCTCCCTGGACCATCAAGATCCATTGTCAGGGTGTCCACTCCAAAGGTTCAGCCTCACACCAACCCTGGCCCTACGGATGGCACAAGATCGCCGACCAGATCCTCGAAAGCCTCGCCAGCTACTATCGACACATCAACGACTCAGGTCACTAGTCCGCTCACACGGAGTGGACGGGCCGGTTGTATCGCCGGCGAACTCACATCATCGAACGCACCGTGGGACCCGGGCGGGCCATCCGGCACCGACTCAACCCTGCAGGCGAGGCCGTGCTCAACAAGGGGCAGGCGGTGGTGGACCGTGTGCTCGCGGAGTCCTTCGCACCGCTCTCGCCGCAGGAACGGGATCTGCTTTATTCGCTGTTGACGCGACTGCTGCCCGAACGGGCCCAAGCCGACACGGAACTCCGCACCTGACTCACACGTCGCCCAGCTGCGCCGCGGTTCACCGAGTACACCTCACGCGTTCCTCCGGCCATTCCGGAGTCTCGGGTGTCAACCTTGACGCCCAAGAGCATCAAGGCCATGCCGTCAGGCGTGTTCCTTCCGATTACGGCGCGAACCGGAGGAAGATTCCGGCGAGGTGAAGTCCGTCCAGGTACGGCACCTCATCCACGCCAGTGGGAGCCATGTCCGTGCGGTGGTCCACAACTCGAAACCGATACCGCGATGAACGGTACGCGCGACCAGGCCGTACTGCTGGCTGGCAATGACACCTGGACCGTCACCGCCACGGCCGGCCTGTCATCCGCCGGCCGGGCAGGAAGGGACATGCTGTGACCCCGTCTTCCTCGAAGGCCAGACTGGCTTCCCTGCGCGCCGACCTCGAGCGCCGTAACCCCGCACAGCCTGAATTCCATCAGGCATCAACGGAAGTGCTGGAGACCCTGGCTCCCGTGCTCGCCGTCCGTCCCGAGTACGCGCAGCCAGGGCTCATCGAGCGCCTCTGCGAGCCCGAACGGCAGATCATCTTCCGGGTGCCCTGGCAGGACGATCGCGGCGCAGTGCACGTCAACCGAGGATTCAGGGTGGAGTTCAACAGCGCACTCGGTCCTTACAAGGGCGGCCTGCGTTTCCACCCCTCGGTGAACCTGGGCGTCGTGAAGTTCCTCGGCTTCGAGCAGATCTTCAAGAACGCCCTCACCGGGCTGGGCATCGGCGGCGGCAAGGGCGGCAGCGACTTCGACCCACGAGGGCGTTCGGACGCCGAAGTCATGCGCTTCTGCCAGTCCTTCATGACGGAGCTCCACCGGCACATCGGCGAGCACACCGACGTCCCGGCCGGCGACATCGGCGTCGGCGGCCGCGAAATCGGCTACCTCTTCGGCCAGTACCGGCGTATCACCAACCGCTGGGAAGCGGGCGTCCTCACCGGCAAGGGCCAGGGGTGGGGCGGCTCAGCGATGCGCACGCAGGCGACCGGATACGGCAGCGTGCTCTTCGCCGCCGAAATGCTGAGTCGGCGTGGAGAAGAGCTCGCGGGCCAAGGGGCCGTGGTTTCCGGCTCGGGCAATGTTGCGATCCACACCATCGAAAAGCTGACGCGCAGCGGCGCCCATCCCATGACCTGCTCCGACTCCGAGGGCTATGTGGTGGACGAGAAGGGCATCGATCTCGAGCTGCTCAAGCAGATCAAGGAGGTTGAACGCGCACGCGTCAGCGAGTACGCCTCGCGCCGCGGCGCCTCCGCCCGCTACGTCCCCAGCGGCCGCGTGTGGGACGTACCCTGCGACGTCGCCTTTCCTTCGGCCACCCAGAACGAGCTCGACGCCCAAGACGCTCGCACCCTTGTCCGCAACGGAGTCAAGGCCGTCTCCGAGGGCGCCAACATGCCCACCACCCCGGAAGCGGTGCGCATCCTGCAGGACGCGGGTGTGGCCTTCGGTCCGGGCAAGGCCGCGAATGCCGGCGGCGTCGCCGTCAGCGCCCTGGAGATGCGCCAGAACGCCGCCCGTGACTCCTGGACACCCGGGCGCGTGGAGGACGAACTCGCGGAGATCATGCGCGATATCCATCGCGTCACGTACGAGACTGCTGAGCGCTATGGAGCACCCGGCGACTATGTGACGGGAGCGAATATCGCAGGCTTCGAGCGCGTCGCGGACGCGATGCTCGCCCAGGGAGTCATCTGACGGGAGCGGCAGCGGTAGCCGTGGACGGTGGGCCCGGTCGACCCCGGGCCCACGCAGCGAACACCATGACAGGCGACGGGCAGCGCTCTGTCAGCAGCCCCAACGACTGCTGTTGCACGAAGCATTGACGAAACATGGGCGCGGTTCTAGCTTCGTCGCGTTGCACTTCATACGTCATATATGAGACGCGATACGCGAGATCTGAGAGTGCCCATGGCTTTCGCCCCGAGCCCGATCCCCTCCCGGACCCAGTACGTACTGGAGGCGATCAAGCACGCCATCCTCACCGGCGGCCTCAGCCCCGGCCAGGCCCTCGTCGAGACTGAACTCGCCGCGCAGTTCGGGGTGTCGAAGACACCGGTACGGGAAGCACTCAAGACTCTGGCCGGCACCGGCCTGGTCGTCATGAGCCAGTACAAGGGAGCCACCGTCCGCACGGTCGACGCGGGCATGGCGCGCGAGGTGTACGACGTGCGGCTGCTGCTGGAGCCGGAGGCGCTGCGGCGGTCCATCGAACGCTCGGCGGACCTGGACGCCGCCAAGGACGCCCTGCTCAAGGCCGATGACTCGGCCGACCGGGCCGAACGCTCGTTGGCCAACCGGGAGTTCCACCGTGCCTTGTATCTGCCGTGCGGCAATCCGCTGCTCGCGCGGATGCTCGACGAGGTACGCGATCAGGCGGCTCTGGTCTCGGCCGTGGTCTGGGCCGCCCAGCCGTCCTGGGAGCTGGAGGCAGTCGAACACCGAGAGATTCTGCGGCTCGCACTGGCCGGGGACGCCGACGGAGCGGCCCGCGCCCTGCGCGAACACATCGCCGACTTCGTACAGCGGGCGTTTCCTCAAGGAGCGGACGCATGACCACCTCGGATTTCACTTCCCTGCGCGCCGCGCTCGCCGATGTCGTGGCAATCCCTGTCACCCCCTTCACCGCAGATGACACCCTCGACACCGACACTCACCGCGCACTGCTCAGACGGCTCCTCGACGGCGGTGTACGCACCATCACGCCGAACGGCAACACCGGGGAGTACTACGCGCTGAGCCCCGAAGAGCGGCGCGCCGTCACCGAGTTGACCATCGATGAAGTGGGCGATCGGGCGGCGGTTCTGGTCGGTATCGGCCTGGACCTCCCGACCGCTGTCGCAGCCGCCGAGCATGCCCGCGCCGCGGGGGCCGGGATGGTGATGGTGCATCAACCTGTGCACCCGTACGCCTCGCAGGACGGCTGGACCGACTACCACCGTGTGATCGCCGAGGCGGTGCCGGAGCTCGGTGTCGTCCCGTACATCCGCAATCCGCAGCTCGGTGGTGACTACCTCGCCGAACTGGCGGACTTGTGCCCCAATGTCATCGGCGTGAAGTACGCCGTTCCGGATGCCACGAGGTTCGCCGCCTTCGCCCGGGACGCCGGCCTGGACCGCTTCGTCTGGGTCGCGGGACTCGCCGAGCTGTACGCACCGTCCTACTTCGCGAGCGGCGCCACCGGCTTCACCTCCGGTCTGGCCAATGTCGCCCCGACCGTCTCGCTGACCCTGCTGGCCGCGCTCCGTGCGGGCGACTACCCGGCCGCCATGAAGATCTGGGAGCGGATCCGGCCCTTCGAGGAACTGCGCGCCGCTCATCAGTCCGCCAACAATGTGACGGTCGTGAAGGAGGCCCTCGCCTCGCTCGGTCTGTGCCGGCGCGACCTCCGTCCGCCGAGCCGCGCACTGCCGGAGGCGCAGCGTGCGGCGGTCGCCGGACTCGTGGCCGGTTGGGCCGTATGACCGTCAAGCGCCCCGAGGAACTGCGCAGTCACCAGTGGTACGGAACGGACGGGCTGCGCTCGTTCAGCCACCGCGCCCGCACCCGCCAGCTCGGCTATCTGCCCGAGGAGCACCTGGGCAAGCCCGTCATCGCGATCCTCAACACCTGGTCCGACATCAACCCCTGCCATGTCCATCTGCGCGACCGGGCTCAGGCCGTCAAGCGCGGTGTGTGGCAGAGCGGCGGCTTTCCGCTCGAATTCCCGGTCTCCACGCTCTCCGAGACCTTCCAGAAACCGACCCCGATGCTGTACCGCAACATGCTGGCGATGGAGACCGAGGAGCTGCTGCGCTCCTATCCGGTGGACGGCGCGGTACTGATGGGCGGCTGCGACAAGTCCACGCCCGCCCTGCTGATGGGCGCGGCCAGCGCCGACCTGCCCACCGTGTTCGTACCGGCCGGGCCGATGCTGCCGGGCCACTGGCGCAATGAAGTACTCGGCTCCGGGACGGACATGTGGAAGTACTGGGACGACAAGCGGGCCGGGCTGATCGGCGACGCGGAGATGGCCGAGCTGGAGAACGGACTGGCCCGCTCGCCCGGCACCTGTATGACCATGGGCACCGCTTCCACGCTGACGGCGGCGGCCGAGGCGCTCGGCGTCACCGTCCCCGGCGCGTCGTCCATCCCGGCCGTCGACTCCGGGCATGAGCGGATGGCTGCCGCCTCCGGGCGACGGATCGTCGGCCTGGTGCACCAGGACCGGAAGCTTTCGCAGATCCTCACGAGGGAGGCGTACGAGGACGCGGTCGCCACCGTTCTCGCCCTCGGCGGCTCGACCAACGCAGTGATCCATCTGATCGCGATGGCCGGACGCTCGGGCGTGCAGCTCACGCTCGACGACTTCGACCGCATCGCCCGTACAGTGCCGGTGCTGGCCAACCTCCGGCCCGGCGGCCGCTATCTGATGGAGGACTTCCACTTCGCCGGCGGACTCCCAGCGTTCCTGGCCCAGTTGACGGACGTACTGCATCTGGACCGGCCCACCGTCACGCACGACACTCTGCGTGCACAGCTCGACGGCGCCCTCGTCCACAACCCCGATGTCATCCGCCCGCGCGAGAATCCTCTCGCCGAGGAGGGCGGCGTGGCCGTGCTGCGCGGCAACCTCTGCCCCGACGGCGCGGTCATCAAGCACATCGCCGCCGAACCCCGCCTCCTCAAGCACACCGGACCCGCCATGGTCTTCCCCGACTACAGGACGATGCAGCGAACCATCAACGACCCCGGTCTCGGCATCACCGCCGACCATGTGCTGGTGCTCCGGGGCGCGGGCCCCAAGGGCGGCCCCGGCATGCCCGAGTACGGGATGCTGCCGCTCCCCGACCACCTGCTCAAGCAGGGTGTACGGGACATGGTGCGGATCTCCGACGCCCGGATGAGCGGCACCAGCTACGGCACCTGCGTACTGCATATCGCCCCCGAGTCGCACGTCGGCGGGCCGCTGGCGCTGGTCCGCAGCGGGGACCTCATCACCCTGGACGTCGCGGCGCGCACCCTCAGGCTCGAGATCCCGGACGAGGAACTCGAGCGGCGCAGGGCTGAGTGGACTCCGCCGCCCGAGCGGTACGAACGCGGCTACGGCGCCCTCTACACCGAGCAGATCACCCAGGCCGACACCGGCTGCGACTTCGCCTTTCTCGCCCGGCGCGGCAAGAACCCCGACCCGTACGCGGGCTGAGCTCCTCTTTTTGTCCCTCGGCGCCCTCGTGGGTGCCCTGACATCTGTCAGGGACCGACCACGCTCCACGGCCTCTATGGTCCCGAGCACGGGGCCGGGGCCCATCGGGAACCGGCATCGCTTTATCGCCAGGAAGGGAAAACAGTCATGAACAAGCTGCGCGCCACGCTGTCGTCCTCGGCGGCCGCCGCCATGCTGGCGGCCGGGTTGACCCTCTTCGGGCCTGTCGGCGCGGCCCATGCGTCGCCCTCGGACTGCGAAGGCGGGGCCAATGGCTTCGTCGACATCCCGGACAACCTGTCCGGGGACGTCAAAGCGCATCGACGCCGTCCGCGCCCAGTTTCCCGCCTTGAAGGCCGGCTCTGCCCACTTCGACGGTCCGGGCGGCTCACAGACTCCGCCGGCCGTCATCGACGCCATCGCCGACGCGCTGGCGAACCCGCTGTCCAACCGCGGCCGCGGCACGCTCGGCGAGCGCAACGCCGAGGCCATCGTCACCGGCGCCCGGCAGGCACTGGCGGACCTGCTGAGCGCACATCCGTCCGGCATCGTCTTCGGCCGCAGCGCCACGCAGCTGACCTACGACTTCTCCCGGACCCTCGCCAAGACCTGGTCCCCCGGCGACGAAGTCGTCGTCACACGCCTCGACCACGACTCCAACATCCGCCCCTGGATACAGGCGGCGGCGACTGCCGGAGCCACCGTGCGATGGGCCGATTTCGACCCAGCCACCGGAGAACTCACCGCCGACGACATACGCTCCGTGCTCTCCGAGCGCACCCGCCTCGTCGCCGTCACCGCCGCATCCAACCTCATCGGCACCCGCCCCGCCGTCCCGGAGATCGCCCGGCTGGCCCATGAGTCCGGAGCACTGCTCTACGTCGACGGCGTGCACTACACCGCCCATGCCTCCGTCGACATCGGACGGCTCGGTGCGGACTTCTTCACCTGCTCCCCCTACAAGTTCCTGGGACCGCACCTCGGCGTCATCGCCGGTCGGCCCGAACTTCTCGGGACTCTGGAGCCGGACAAGCTGCTCCCCTCGTCGAATGCCGTGCCCGAGCGCTTCGAGCTCGGCACCCTGCCGTACGAACTCCTCGCAGGCGCCCTCGCCGCCGTTGACTTTCTGGCCGGCCTCGGCCCGCTCCGCGACGGCACCCGCCGGGAGCGGCTGGCCTCCGCTTTCACAGCGCTCGAAGACCACGAGAACACCCTGCGACTGCGCATCGAGGAGGGGCTGAGCGGCTTCGAAGCGATCACCGTGCACTCACGCGCAGCCGAGCGCACCCCGACACTGCTGCTGACCATCCGCGGCCGCAGCACACTCGACGCCCACCAATATCTGGCCGACCGCGGAATCGACGCGCCGTCAGGCTCCTTCTACGCCCTGGAGGCATCCCGCCGACTCGGCCTGGGCGCCGCGGGAGGGCTACGTGTCGGCCTCGCCCCGTACAACAACGCCGAGGACGTTGACCGGCTGCTGCAGGGCCTGTCGGACTTTCTGCACCCGGCATCCGGAGCCCGCTGACCAACGTCCGCCCCGGCCCCCTGGGGGACCTCGCCCACGGCGGCTGCGGGCAGCGGCCGGGCCCTCAGGTCCGGAGAGCTGCGTGCGACAAAGGCCGCAGCGCGGGGTTGAATGGAGAAATGGGTGTCCAACGGCGTGCCAGACACCGGCGGAGCCGCGCGCTGGCCGCAGCAGGCTTGGCTCCTCTGCTGGTCGCGACCTGCGCCACGACCGCCGCAGCAGCGCCTGGCCTCGCACCGCCGCCCTCCGTCGTCCGCGCGCCTCCGCCGCAGCCCCCTCCGCTGCTCACCAAGGCCCACGTGGACGCCGCTCTCGCCAAGCTTGACGGCATCGTCCGGGACGGCATGAAGAAGACCGGCGTTCCCGGCGTCGCCGTGGCCGTCGTCCACCAGGACCGCGTCGTCTACCTCAAGGGCTTCGGCCTGCGCCAGACCGGCAAGCCCGGCGCCGTCGAGCCCGACACGGTGTTCCAGCTCGCCTCACTGTCGAAGCCCGTCTCTTCCACCGTCGTCGCCGGTGTCGTAGGCACGAAGGCGATCACCTGGGACGGCGCCGTCTCCAAAGATCTCACCGGCTTCGCACTGAAAGACCCGTGGGTGACCGGCCACGTCACCATCGCCGACCTCTTCTCGCACCGGAGCGGCCTTCCCGACCACGCCGGCGACCTCCTCGAAGACCTCGGCTACGACCAGGACTACATACTCAAGCACCTCCGCTACGAACCCCTGGCCCCCTTCCGCGCCAGCTACGCCTACACCAACTTCGGCGTCACAGCCGCCGCCGAAGCCGTCGCCAATGCCAAGAACACCAGCTGGGAAAAGCTCGCCGCAGACACCCTCTACACCCCGGCCGGAATGAACTCGACCAGCTCTCTCTTCGCCGACTACGAGCAGGCCGGCAACAAGGCGGTCACCCATGTGAAGGCCGAAGACGGCACCTGGCAGGCGAAGTACGTGCGCGACGCCGACGCCCAGTCCCCCGCCGGTGGCGTCAGCTCCACAGCTCGCGACATGTCCGCGTGGCTGCGCCTGCAGCTCGCGAACGGCAAACTCGGCGGCAAACAGATCATCGCCGCCGAAGGTCTTGAACGCACGCACCTGCCCGAGATCGTCTCCCAGCCGCCGACGGCCCCGGCCGGCCGGACCGGTTTCTACGGCCTTGGCTGGAACGTCGGCTACGACGACCACGGCAGACTCAGGCTCAGCCACTCCGGCGCCTTCGCCCTCGGCGCCAACACCAATGTGACCATGCTGCCGAGCGAGCAGCTCGGAATCGTCGTACTCACCAATGGAGAACCGGTGGGCCTCGCCGACTCCATAGCGGCCAACTTCCTCGACACCGCCCAGGTGGGCAAGCCCACCGCCGACTGGCTGACCCTGATCGGACAGCTCTACGCGAAGGAAGAGCAAGCGGCCAAGTCCCCGACCGACTACGCCAGGCCACCGTCCGGCGCCGCCGCGGCAGCCCCCGACGCAACGTACGTCGGCACCTACAGCAACGACTACTACGGGCCGCTCGCGGTCAGCGCCGACAACGGCGTACTGACCATGCAACTGGGCCCGAAGCATATGCGGTTCCGCCTGATGCACTACGACGGCAACACCTTCAGCTTCCGGACCGCCGGAGAAAACGCCGTCGGCCTGTCGGGGGTCACGTTCTCCGTCGGCTCCGGTGACTCCGGCGGCAAGGCCACAAAGGTGCGCGTCGAAAGCCTCGACAATAACGGCCTCGGCACCTTCATCCGTGACTAGACCAGGTCACCGGAACAGCCGCAGCCACGCTGCACCCGGCTTGTCGCGGCGTCACAGCATGACGTGCTTGAGCTGGGTGTAGTCCAGCAGCCCGGCCAGGGACAGATCGCTGCCGTAGCCGGAGTGCTTGATCCCACCGTGCGGCATCTCCGACACCGTGGTGCCATGCGTGTTCACCCACACGATCCCGGTCTGCAGGGCCCGAGTCGCCCGCATCGCGCGGTCGTGGTCCGTGGTCCACACACTGGCCGCGAGGCCGAACCGCACGTCATTGGCAAGCCGCAGCGCCTCATCCTCGTCCGAGAACGGCTGCACGGTGACGACCGGGCCGAAGATCTCCTCCTGCACGATCTCGTCGCTCTGGCGGACACCGGCGACCACGGTCGCCTCGTGGAAGTATCCGGCCCTTCGGATCCGGGAACCCCCGGTGACGACCTCGGCGTGATCCGGCAGTCTGCTCAACAGGGCTTCCACAGAGGCGAGTTGAGCAGCGTTGTTGAGCGGGCCGTAGTCGGCGTCCGGCTCGCCGGGCGCCGCGGTGCGCAGTTTCTGCGCCCGGGCGGAGAACGCCGCGAGAAACGCGTCGTGAATGCGGTGGTGCACCAGCAGCCTTGTGGGGGCCGTGCAGTCCTGGCCGGCGTTGTAGTACGCGACCGCGGCGAGGTCCGCCGCAGCGGACTCGATGTCCACATCGTCGTGGACGATGACCGGAGCGTTTCCGCCGAGCTCGAGATGGACGCGCTTGAGGTCCGCCGCCGCGGCGGCCGCGATCTCCCGGCCGGCCCGGACGCTGCCGGTGACCGCGATCAGCCGGACGGCCGGATGGGCGGTGAGTGCCCGGCCGGTGTCCCGGTCGCCACAGACGACGTTGAGCACGCCCGGCGGCAGGTGCTCGGCGGCGATCCTGGCCAGCAGGGCTGATGAGGTGGGGGTGGTGTCGGCGGGTTTGAGCACGGTCGTGTTGCCGGCCGCGATCGCCGGGGCGATCTTCCACGCCGCCATCATCAAGGGGTAGTTCCACGGGGTGATCTGGGCGCAGACACCGACCGGTTCGCGGCGGAGCAGCGAGGTGCGTCCCTCGGTGTACTCGGCAGCGGCGGCGCCGGGCAGGTTCCGGGCGGCTCCCGCGAAGTAGCGCAAGGTATCGGTGATCGCGGGCAGTTCCTCGGACCGGAAGAGGCCCGCGGGCTTGCCGGTGTCCCCGACCTCGGCGGCCACAAAATCGTCCGCGTGGGCCTCCATGGCGTCGGCGATGCGCAGCAGCGCGCGCTGGCGTTCAGCCGGAGTGGTCGTGGACCAGCGGTCGTACGCGGCTGCGGCCGCCGTACAGGCAGTGTCGGTGTCGGCCTGTCCGGAGCGCGGTGCGGTGCGGTGCACTGTTCCGGTGGCGGGGTCGGTGAGCTCCATCAGTTCGCCGGAGGCGGCGGGGAGGTCCGCTCCCGCGATGTGGTTGAGGACCACGGGATACGCAGAAGGCTCAGCCACGGCGCAGCGCCTCCTTCGCCGCGGCGCGGCCGGTGCGTACGGCGCCCTCCATATAGCCGGCCACCCACTGGTCGGAGCCGCACACATAGAACGGTGGTTCATGGGTGCCGTGCCGGGGGCCCACGGCCATGACGTCGCCGGGGGTCCACTGCGTGACATAGCCCTGGGTCCATGGATCGGTGCCCCACATCCGCAGATACGCGGTGAGTGGCTGGTGGGCCTCGTCGCCGTAGAGGCGGGCGACGTCGCCGAGCAGTTCGGGCACGCGCAGCCGACCGGGCATGCCGAGCAGTACGCCGTAGCGCTCGGGCGGGATGAGAGCGGAAAGGATGCCCTCGTTCTGCGGCCATGTGCTGCCGAGGACCCCTTCGCATTCGGAGAGGCCGTTGAGATCGTGGTCGCGCCAGAAGGGCTTGTCGTAGGCGGCGACGAACTTGGCCGCGACCGCCTGGCGCTGCTGGTGCAGCGAGGCGAGCCGTTCGTCGCAGACTCCGGTGACGGTGACCGAGCGGAGCGGGCCGACGGGCAGCGCGCTGACGACGGCACCTGCGGTGAGGGGTTCGCCTCCGGTCAGAACTACGGTGCAGCCGCCGGGCCGTACGGCGATCGCGTCGACCGGCGCCCCGAGCCGTATCCGCTGACCGAGCCCCTCCGCCATGCGCAGTGCCACGGTCGCCGAACCCTCCGCGACCCGCAGTCCCTCCCAGTCCTCGTAGTCGTAGTGGTCGGCATGCCCGGTGCCGGGAACGGCGGCGTGCTTGCGCAGGGCGGCGAGCAGCGAGGTCCGTTCGTACGAGCCGCTGGCCAGGGCGAGTTGGCCGATCTCCCAGAGGCGTACGACGGCGGGGGTCGCGCCCTCGGAGCGCAGCCAGTCGCCGACCGGGATCCCGTCGAGGGCTGCGGCGTCGGGGTGGGACCAGGGGTCGTCCGGGTCGACGGTGCTGGCCAGGGCGGTGAACGCGGCGGTGACCCGCTGGTGACAGGCGTCGTCGCCGCGGCCGAACCAGTGCGGCGGGTCACCGGCGGACATTCCCTCCGGCGTGGCACGGGCGATGACCCCGGGCTCGGCGACATAGCTGGGGATCAGAGTGAGGCCGAGTTCGGCGGCGAGGGTGAGATACGAGGTGTGGGCGCGGCCCACGACCTCGCCGCCGAGCTGAACGAGCCGGCCGTCGGGCAGCGTGGTCTGCTCGACCCGGCCGCCGACCCGTTCGCGGGCCTCGAGGACGAGGACGTGGGCTCCGGCCGCGGCCAGGTCACGTGCTGCGGCGAGACCGGCGAGGCCGGCGCCGAGCACGATGACATCGTGGTTCATGGGGCGTTCCTTCGCTGGATCGGCTGCGGGGCGGGCTGTCAGTCGAGGACCAGGCAGTGTTCGGGTTTCCAGCCGATCTCGACGCTCTCGCCGCCGCTCCAGCGGTCCTCCATCCGCGAGCGGTCGGTGTTCTGCTCCAGGACGGAAAGGGTGATGCCGGGGGCGAGTTCGATGAGGTAGGTGGTGGTCGGGCCGGAGTAGACGGTCTCCCGGATGACGCCGTTCACCATGGCCATGCCCGGTTCGAAGTCGGAGAGCCAGATCTTCTCGGGCCGGATGGAGAGGCTGACCCTGCTGCCCTCGGTGACGCCGGTGCGCTTGCCGACGGGCAGTGTGGGGCCCCGATCGACGACGACCTCACCGGAGCGGTAGATGCCGGGCACGAGGTTGGACGTGCCCATGAAGGAGGCGACGAAGCTGCTCGCCGGGCGTTCGTAGACGTCCTCGGGGGTGCCGCACTGCTCGACGCGGCCCTCGTTCATCACCGCCACCCGGTCGGACATGGTCAGCGCCTCGTCCTGGTCGTGGGTGACGAAGACGAAGGTGATGCCGATCTCCCGCTGGATCTGCTTGAGTTCGACCTGCATCCGGCGGCGGAGTTTGAGGTCGAGGGCGGCCAGCGGTTCGTCGAGGAGCAGGACCTCGGGGCCGTTGACGAGTGCGCGGGCCAGGGCGACGCGCTGACGCTGGCCGCCGGAGAGGGTACCGGGCTTGCGGTCGGCCAGGCCGCCGAGCTGCACCCGGTCCAGCATGGCGCCGACCCGTTCGCGTATCTCGGCCCGGCCGATGCCCTTCCGCTTGAGGCCGAAGGCCACGTTGTCGGCGACCGAGAGATGGTCGAAGAGCGCATAGCTCTGGAAGACCGTGTTGACGTTGCGCTTGTCGGGCGGCAGGGCGGTCACGTCCTCGCCCCCGAGCAGGATGGTGCCGTCGGTCGGGTCGGTGAAGCCGCCGATCATGCGAAGCGAGGTGGTCTTGCCGCAGCCCGAGGGGCCGAGGAGCGAGAAGAACTCACCGCGGGCGATGTCCAGGGAGAGGTCGTGGACGGCGTACGAGTCGCCGTAGCTCTTGCTGATGCCGTCGAGCCGGACGGCGGGCGAGGCGTCGAGCAGGGCGGCGGGTGAGGTTTCCGCGGATGTCGTGGGTATCACGGGTGTCACTTCCCGGAGAGCAGATCGAGGCCGCCGCGGCGGCCGAACAGGCGCGGGATGGCGAGGGCGAGGGCGATGAGGCCGATGGATCCGGCGAGCATCAGGGTGCCGACCGCGTTGATGGTGGGCTGTACGCCGAAGCGGATCGCCGAGTAGATGCGTACGGAGAGCGGCTGCGGGTCGACGCCGGTGGTGAAGTAGGCGAGCACGAAGTCGTCGAAGACAAGGGCGAAGACGAGCACCGCGGAGGCGAGGATGCTGGGGAGCAGGGCGGGCAGGGTGACCAGACGCAGTGCCTGCCAGCGGGTGGCCCCGAGGTCCATCGCCGCCTCTTCCACCTCCGGGTTGAGGGCGGCGATCCGGGAGCGCAGGATCACCGTCACATAGGAGATGGAGAAGGTGATCTCCGCGAGCATCACGGTGCCGGTGGACAGTGTGATCCCGAAGCCCTTGAAGAGCAGCATCGCGGCGACACCGGTGACGATCTCCGGGGTGATCAGCGGGACGAGCATGACCAGGCCGGCGAGGGAGCCGAGTCGGCTGCGGCAGCGGACCAGGCCCAGCGCCAGGGCGACCCCGAGGATCAGGGAGCCCGCCATGGCCACCAGGGAGACCCGCAGGCTCATGGCGAGCGAGCCGATCAGTACGTCGTCCTTGAGGAAGGCCGAGTACCAGCGGAGGCTGAAGTCCTTGAAGACGGTGAGGGACTTCTGGGAGTTGAAGGAGAAGAGGACGACGACGCCGATGGGGAGGTAGAGGAGCGCGAGGAAGGCGGCGGTGACGGCGATGGCGAAACGGGGCCTGCGGTCGGTGCCGCGGCGGTGCCGCTTGACGGCCTGGCGGCGGGCCGGGCGACGGTTCGGCCGCGGGCCCGGGCGGCTGTTCACCTTGACGGCCGGGTGACGTTGCGGCTTGAGGGCGGGACGGAGTGTCATCGGGTCGCCTCCGCTTCGTCCTTGCGGGTGCGCCGCAGGTAGCCGAGCATTCCGATGAACAGCACAGCCATCATCAGCATGGTGAGGGCCGAGCCGAGCGGCCAGTTCTGGCCCTGGAAGAACTTGTCCTGGATCAGGTTGCCGATCATGATTTGGTCGGGGCCTCCCATGAGCTGGGCGCTGACGAAGTCGCCCATGGCGGGCAGCAGGACGAGGACGCAGCCGGCCATCGCTCCTTGCCGGGTGGCGGGCAGGGTGACGAAGAAGAACGTCCGCAAAGGGCCTCCGTAGAGGTCGCGCCCCGCCTCGATCAGCGAGACGTCCATGCGCTCCAGGGCGGCGTACAGCGGGATGATCATGAACACGATGAAGCCGTAGACGAGTCCGGCGATGACGCCCATGCCGGTCTGCAGGATCTTGGTGTCCGAGTCGGCGAGCCCGACGGCGCGCAGGGCCTTGAGCAGGGGCCCGTCGTCGGAGAGGACGACGGACCAGCCGTACATCCGCACCAGGTAGTTCGCGAAGAACGGCACGACGATCGCGGCGATCAGGAGGTTCTTGAAGCGTCCGCCGTGCAGGGCGATGGCGTACGCGACCGGGTAGGCAATCACCAGGCAGATGACGCAGGTGAGGAGCGCGTAGCCGAGAGAGCGGAGCAGCACGGCGCGGTAGGCCGGATCGGTCATCGCCGCGATGTTCTCGAAGTTGAGTCCGAAGCGCGGGTTGCCGAGCGGGTCGGTGGTGCCGAAGGCGAGAGTGGCCACCAGCAGGAGCGAGGCGATGAGGAAGCCGGTCATCCAGAGGGTGCCGGGGATCATCAGCCAGGTCCACAGCCGCGTGCCGGCGGCGGACTGTCCGCTGCGCGGACGGGACTCCTTGGGGCGGGTACGTAGTGCCATGTCAGCCGGCCTTCACATGGGTCCAGGCGGTGTCTCGGGCCTGTTCGCCCCTCGAGGTGCCGTTGCGGAAGAAGAGGTCGTCCTTGAGGTCTCCGGCGGAGACGAGGCATTCGGGGAAGGGCTCCATGATCGCGGCGTAGGTGTCCTCGCTGCCGCCGACCGGCATGGGATAGCCGATGTACTCGATGTTCTTCTTCACGTTCTCCGGGCGGAGCATGTAGTCGATGAAGAGCATCGCCGTGCCGGGATGTCGGGCGTTGGAGGGGATGGCGTAGCAGTCGGAGTTGACCGGGGCGCCTTCCCGGGCGACCTCGAAGCCGAGGACCGAGGGGTCCTTGGCCTGGCCGAGCATGGCGGCCATGTCCCCGCTCCAGGCCTGGGTCATGGCCGCGTTGCCGTTGAGCAGGTTGTTGTAGCTGTCGCTGGAGAAGCCGCGCAGATGCGGGCGGAGCGACTGCAGAGTGTGGGTGATCCGGCCGAGGTCGCTCGCATCGGCAGTGGTGAGGTCGAGACCGAGCTTGAGCGCGCCCATGCCGAGCACCTCGTCACGGTCGTCGAGTACGAAGACCTTGCCCTTGGCTCCGGCGTTCCACAGATCGCCCCAGGAGCCGGTCAGGTTGTCGCCGATCTGATCCTTCCGCCAGCCGATCCCTGTCTTGTACATGGTGAACGGGACGGTGTGCGCGGAGGCTTTGTCGTACCAGGGGTCGGCGAAGTAGTCGTAACGGCTGAACACCGCGTCCGCGTTCTTCAACCGGGAGTGGTCGATCCGGCGCAGCCGGTGGCCGGAGACGAGCCGCTCCGCCCATTTCGCGGTGGGAAAGATGAGGTCGTATCGGTTTCCGGCATTGAGCTTGGCGGCCATGCCCTCCATCGAGTCGAAGTTCGACTGGATGACCTTGACGCCGTACTCCTTCTCGAACCCTTTGAAGACGGCCGGGTCGACGAAATCGGCCCAGTTGAAATAGATCAGATCGCCGTCGACCCGGACATCTATGGGTGCCTCCGGATCGCCGTGGGCGGCCGGATCTTCGGGGAGGAATCCGCAGCCGGCCACCGTGAGGCCGAGAGCGGCGGCGGAGCCGGTACGGAGAAAGGAGCGGCGGGACAGCAGGGGTGCCTCGGGGGACATCGGTGGTCCTCTCCGTAGGGTCCATGGGGGACGAGCACTGCTTCAGGGCGCGGTCACAGGTACACGGATGCCCTGACTCCGTGCTCGACCAGGGAGCCGCGAGGCGGTGCGGGGCACACCGCCGGCACGGCTGGAACAGCTCGCCTCAACGGGAGCGGCTTACAGCTCCGCGCCGTCGAGGTCGGCCCGGACGCGGCCGGCGAACCAGCCGACCGCCGCCTCGCGCCGGGACAGAGGCCCTGGCTCGAAGCCGGGCGTGGTCAGTCCTTTCTGCACACGGGCCACCAGCTCGACGTCTTCGTCGTTGGTGATCCAGCCGATGTGGATGTTGAGCCGCCGGGCGAGCCGGGTGCGCAGACTGGTCCCGCGGCGGGTGTAGAACGCGCCGGGTACGGCCACGCGGTCCACCGCCGTCGGGATTGCGGTCCAGGCAAGCACATGGTCGGGGTAGAAGTCGATGAGTGTGTTGGGATAGATCACCGCGTACCGCCAGACTCGCCGGTCGGCCTCGGTGAGGCCGGGCATCGGGGCCGCGACCTGCTGATAGAGGCGTTCCGCCCAGTTCGAGGACGGCTTGTCCCGCAGCGGTGAGGCGAAGAGCGCGTACGACTCCTCGATCTCGCAGGTGTAGCTCTGGTAGTCGAGCAGCCGCATCAGCCCGGGGTGGGCCACCGGCACGTGGTAGCCCTCCAGGTAGTTGTCGACCGCCACCTTCCAGTTGGCTTCCTGGACCTCGGCGCCGGCGAGGTCATGGATCCGGCTGCGGCCGATCGGCACCAGGTCGGTTCCCGCGTAGTGGCCGACGGCCTCGGCGAGACCGGCACACTGCTTCGCCAGCGGTACCGCGTCCGGGTCGAGGTTGGCGAAGACGAAGCCGAGGAACGACTCGACGCGGACCGGGAACAGCCCGAGCCTGGGCTTGTCCAGGCAGGGGATCTGCCGCGCCTCGGGAGCGCCGACCAGCCGTCCGTCGAGTTTGTACGTCCAGCCGTGGTACGGGCAGCGGATCGCCTTGCCGGCCGGTTCGGGGGTGGTGACCAGGCGCGTTCCGCGGTGCCGGCAGACATTGAGGTGGGCCGCCAGGCTGCCGTCCTCGGTCCGGACCACCAGTACCTCGCGGCCGGCGACCGTTGCGGCGAGCCGGGCGCCGGGTCCCGGCAGGTCGGATTCATGGCACACGAGCTGCCAGGACCTGGCGAAGATGTGCCGGGTCTCGGCGGCGGCCGTGCCGGCGTCGGTGTAGTAGCGGGCGGACAGGGCTTGCCCGGGACTCTGCTGGTCCTGGGGTGCGGCGGAGACTGTGGGGACTTCTGGGGCCTCAGGGGCTTCTGAGGTCTTAGGTGCTACAGCGGCTGCGAGTACTGCAGGGGCTGCAGAGGCTTCGGGGGCTTCGGGCTGCATCGGCTGACTCCTCCATGCCGCACATGCGGCGATCGGTATTGAGGCGGCCCAGGGACTGTCTGCGGGCCGTGGTGAGACACCGGGAAGCCGCGCTGACTAATTGGTCAGTCAGATTGCTGCCACGTTTCCACAGTGTCAAGACTTGTGGACTGACTAATTGATTAGTTAGCGTAGTCCTCATCGCTGCTCCCCGCGTTTCGTCGTTTCCCGTCGAACCGGACGCCGGCAGCCTCCCGGGCGCCCACGCCCGGTCCGTACAGCCGATTCCCCGTCGCACGGCACCCCGGTCCCCGGCAGTGAGCCACAGACAGCGCACATCGCACCCCTGGCCACTGCCGGCCCGGTCGGGCCGTGACGGCTCTCCCATCCCTCCCGGAGGCAGGCATGAGCGGTCGTCGGAGTCTCGTCTGGCTCGGGCTCACTCCCGAACCGGAGCGGGAGCTGCCCCCCACCGTCGCCGCCCTGCGCACCGGTGCGCGGGGTCCGGCCGCGACGCCACCGCAGCTGGCGGCCGCCGAGCGCCGCCGTGTGGAGACCTTGATCCTGCACGGCAGCCGACGCGGCTGGCTGCGCTATCTCGCGGAGGTCACCGGTCTGGTGACCGCCGTCGCCGACGGCTCCCGCCCGGGCGACCCCCGGGCCGCCCTGCTCGCGGGAGAGGTGGTGCTCGACCACCACCGCATGCTCATCGGCCTTCCGGGACCCGGATACGGCCGGACCGCGGCGGACCGCACAGACCTCGAAAACGCGGTGCGCACCCTGCGTACCCAGCTAGCGGAAGGAGGCCGGGGATGACCGGGATCCAGTCCCACATACCGGCCCGGACGGGCTCCCTCCTCGGAGCGGCACCGGCCGTGGCGGAGAGCGCCGAGGCGTACGCCGCGACGGGCGGCTACCGGGACGCCGTAGGCCCGGACGTGCTGCTGGCCCATATCGCGGCGGCCGGGCTGCGCGGCCGCGGCGGCGCCGGATTCCCCGTCGCCGTGAAGCTGCGGACCGTCCGTGACGCCGGCGGTGCTCCTGTGGTGGTGGCGAACGGGGAAGAGGGCGAGCCCGGCTCGGTCAAGGACCGCTGGCTGCTGCGGGCCCGGCCCCATCTCGTCCTGGACGGCCTCGCCCGCGCCGCCGCGATCACCGGAGCCGTACGGGGCTTCATCTACCTCTCCGACCCCTACGCCGGCGCACGCGTCCGCCATGCCCTCGCCGAGCGCCCGCCGCGGCTGCCGGTCGAGGTGATCGAGACCGGACACACCTACGTCGCCGGCGAGGAGACCGCGGTCGTACGGAGGATCAACGGCGGTCCGGCCATGCCCACCGCCAAGCCGCCCCGGCCGTTCGAGCGGGGAGTCGGGGACGAGCCGACGCTCGTCTCCAACGTCGAGACGCTGGCCCGTATCGCCCTCATCGCCGGCCGGCCGGAGCTGCGCCGCCGGATCGCCCGCGCCACGCTGCTGACCCTGTCCGGCCGCCACGGAACTCCGCTGCTCACCGAAGTTCCGTACGGCTCCACGCTGGCGGCGCTGGCCGCGGCCCAGGGCACTCCCGACGCCACCGGGGCGCTCATGGGCGGGCTCTTCGGCGGGCTGATCGGCGCCGGCTCACTCGGCCTCCCGCTCGATCCCGGCGCGCTCACCGCCGCCGGCACGGCGCTGGGCTGCGGGGCCATCCGCTTCCTCGCCCCGGGCGAGTGCCCGGTGGCGGTCGCCGCCGACGCCGTGGACCATCTCGCGGCCGAGAGCTCCCGGCAGTGCGGCGTCTGTGTGTCGGGCACGGCCGCGATCAGCGACACCCTGCACCGGCTGACCGCCGGCACGGCCGGGCCCGACTCCGTCGAACGGCTGCTCCGGTGGTCGTCCGGCCTGCCCGGGCGCGGTGCGTGCGGCCTGCTCGACGCCGCCGCGGGCACCGCCGGAAGCCTCCTGCTCGCCTTCCCCGAACCCGTCCGAGCCCACCTCGGCACCCCGTGTCCGGCCTGCGACGCAAGCCCTCCCAGCGGTGGTCACCGGCTCTCCGTGCCCGTACCGGACGTCATGGACGCGACCCCGTCCGATGCCCCACTGCCCGGCTCCTCCCCCGTGCCCGCGCTGAAAGGAACACCGTGAAACTCCTTCTGGACTCCACACGCTGCGAGGGCTACGGCCTCTGCCAGGAGCACGCCCCCGGTCTCGTCGAGCTCGACGAATGGGGCTACGCGAGCGTCGTCGCCGTACCGGTGCCGCACGGCGGCGAGGACGCGGCCCGCGCCTGCGCCGAGGTCTGCCCCAACTCCGCCCTCCGGCTGGAGAAATGACATGGGACGTGATCTGACCGCTCTCTTCGACCCCAAGTCCGTCGCCGTGGTCGGCGCCAGCAACGACCCGGCGAAGTACGGCCACGCGGTGGCCGCACAGGCGCTGCGCGACCCCGAGCGGCGGCCCGTGCACCTGGTGAACCGCCGCGGCGGTACGGTCCTCGGCCGCGCCGCGGCCACCAGCCTCACGGAGATCGGCGAACCTGTCGACCTGGCGGTCATCTCCGTACCGGGCCCCGGTTTTGAGGCCGCCGTCGACGACGCCCTGGCCTGCGGAGCCCGGGCGATCGTCGGCATCACCGCCGGCTTCGCCGAAACGGGCCCGGCCGGACTGGCCCGGCAGCGGGCGGTCGCCGATCGCGTACGCGCCGCCGGAGCGGTCCTGGTCGGCCCCAACTGCCTCGGGATCGCGGACAACACGACCCAGCTGTACCTCGCCTCGGACAGCTTCGCGCCCGGCGACATCGCACTGCTGAGCCAGAGCGGCAACCTCGCGCTCGAGCTCCAGCTCCGCTGCGCGCCGCACGGCCTCGGCTTCTCCCGCTTCGTCTCCCTCGGCAACCAGGCCGATGTCACTCTCGTCGACCTCGTCGAGGACTGTGCGCGGCACGAGGCCACCCGGGCCATCGCCGTGTACGCCGAGGACTTCGGGGACGGCCGTGCCTTCGCCCGGGCGGCCGCCGCGGCAGGCAAGCCGGTCGTACTGCTCACAGCCGGGCGCGGCACCGCCTCGGCCCGCAGCGCCCAGTCGCACACAGGCGCCCTCACCACGTCGTCCGACGTCGTGGCCGCGGCGTGCCGTGACGCGGGGGTGGAACTCGTCGCCACGCCGCGCGAGATGACCGTCGTCCTCGCCGCGCTCAACGCCGGCCTGCGCACGAGCGGACGGCGTACCACGGTCTTCACGGACGGCGGTGGACATGGCGCGATCGCCGCCGACGCCGCCGAGGCCGCCGGTCTTGAGGTGCCCGAACTCGGCGCAACGGCCCAGGAAAGGTTGAGAACCGTGCTGTGGGAGCAGTCCGCGGTCGGCAATCCGGTGGACCTGGCCGGGATGGGCGAGCAGAACCCCGGGTCGTACGCCGACACGGTCGGTGGGCTGCTCGCCGCCGACGAGGTCGACGCCGTTCTGATGACGGGCTACTTCGGCGGTTACGCGGCTTCCGACGGCGGCCTCGGCGGCGGTGGATCCGCGCTCGCCGAGGGCGAGTTGCGGGCCGCCCGGGCGATCGTCAGGCACCGGAGGGCAACGCCCAAGCCGCTTGTCGTGCAGTCGATGTATCCACGGTCGACGAGCTGCCAGGTGCTGGCCGACGCAGGGATACCGGTGTTCTCCTGTACCGAGGACGCCGCCCGCGCGCTTGCGGCGATGACGGTCGGCAAGGCGGGCGGTCCGCCCGGTGTCGCCTCGCTGCCACCGGCGGCGGCCCCTCTGCGGGACGCCGGGTACCACGGGGTCCGGGGCCTCCTCAGTGCGGCGGGTGTGCCCTTCCCGCCGGCGCGCGAGATCACCGATGAGGCCGGACTGCTCGCCGCGGCAGAGGAGTTCGCCGGTCCGTACGTCCTCAAAGCCCTGCACGTACTGCACAAGTCCGACGCGGGCGGCGTGGCGCTGCGGCTCGCGGACCGGCACGCGCTCACCGCCGCCTACCGGGACATGCGCGCCCGGCTCGGCGCGCCTTCCTACTCGGTCGAGGCGATGGCCGACCTCACGGACGGCATAGAGCTGATCGTGGGGGTGAACCGCGATCCGCAGTTCGGTCCGGTCGCCATGGTGGGTCTCGGCGGCGTCCTCACCGAGACGCTGCACGATGTCGCCTTCTCTCTGGCGCCCGTCCCGGCCCACCGGGCCGGACATCTGCTGCGCAGTCTGCGTACCGCCGCGCTGCTGGCGGGCGTCCGCGGCCGGCCGGCCGTCGATGTGGCGGCCGCGGCGGCCGTCATCGAGCGCATCACCGCCGTCGCCGCTGCCCACCCGGAGATCGCCGAGCTCGAGGTCAACCCGCTGCTGGTCCGCCCGGACGGCGTACTGGCCCTGGACGCCCGGGCCGTACTCGCCTGACGCCCCACTCCCCCTCACCACCGTTCTCGGAGGACACCATGGACTTCCGCTACACACCCGAGCAGGCCGACCTCAAGGCGCGGGCCGCCGCGTATGCGCGGCTTCTGATGCAGTACGAGAACCAGTCGGAGGAGGCGGGCGGTCCGCTGCCCGCCGACACGGTCCGCGAGCTGACCCGCGCCGCGATCGACGCCGGCGTGTACGCGATCAATATGCCCGCCGAGTGGGGCGGGGCCGGGCTGTCCCTGCTCGACCAGGTCATCGTCGAGGAGGAGTTCGGGAAGGTCACCAACTGCCTCTGGGACATCCCGTGGCGGCCTGCCAACGTGCTGGCGTACGGCACGGAGGCGCAGCGGGAGAAATACCTGCTCCCCGTCGTCCGGGGCGAGCGGTTCGACGCTTTCGCGGTGACCGAACCGGGAGCGGGCTCGGACCCCGGCTCGGGCACCAGCACCGCCGATCGCACCATCGGCGGCTGGCTGCTGAACGGCGAGAAGTGGTTCGTGACCTGCGGGGACATCGCCGACTTCCTGCTGGTGCAGGCCGATGCGGGCCCGGAGCGCGCGCCGACGCTGTTCTTCGTGGACAAGCATGCGCCCGGCGTCGAGATGACCCGCGTGCCGCGGTTCATGCACTCCGCGGTGAACGGGCACCCCGAGTTCACCTTCACCGATGTCTTCGTCCCCGACGAGGACGTGCTCGGGGGCGTCGGCAATGGCTATGAGCTGACGAAGGAGTGGTTCACGGACGAGCGGCTGATGATCGCCGCGCGGACGACGGGTGCGGCCGAGCGGGCGCTGGAGCTCGCCCGCGACTGGGCCGTCGAGCGCCGCCAGTTCGGCTCCCCCATCGCCGACTTCCAGCTCATCCAGGGCATGCTCGCCGACTGCGCCGTCGACATCGCAGTCAACCGCGCCTACACCCACCAGGTCGCCTGGGAAGCCGATCAGCCGCACACCGACCGCAAGACCCTGCATGCCAAGGCATCGACGGCGAAGCTCGCCGCGAGTGAGGCGGCCGGACGGGTCATCGACCGGTGCGTCCAGATCTTCGGAGGACGCGGCTACGACCGCTCGTACCCCGTCGAGCGCATGTACCGCGAGCTGCGTGTCGACCGCATCTGGGAAGGCACCTCCGAGATCCAACGCCTGATCGTGGCCAACGAGCTCATCAAACGCGGCACCAGGGCACTTGCCCTGCCCGCCTCCTGACGCCCCGCCCCGCCCCGCCCCCGCCGGCACACGTTCGTACCCGACAACTCTGAGGAATGACATGGACTTCCGCCTCACCGCCCGTCAGGAGGAGCTCAAGAGCTCCGCGCGCGGGCTCACCGACTTCATCATGAAGTACGAGCTGGACTGCGAGGAGAACAACGGCCTGCCCCCGCAGGCCCATGCCGAGATCCGCGACGCCGTGCTCGGCAGCGGGCTGCAGGCCGTCAACATGCCGACCGAGTGGGGAGGTGCCGGCCTCTCGATCCTGGAGCAGGCCACCGTCCAGGAGGAGCTCGGCCGGCTCACCGGTGCCCTGTGGGACACGGTGTGGCGGCCGGCGAACGCCCTGCGCTTCTGCACGCCCGAGCAGCGTGAGCGGTACCTCGTCCCTGTCATCCGGGGAAGGCGCCGTGACTGCTACGCGGTGACCGAGCCCGAGGCCGGGTCGGATCCGCAGAATCTGAAGACCACCGCGACGCGGAGCGGCAGCGGCTGGGTGCTGAACGGCGAGAAGTGGTTCGTCACCGTCGGCGACCACGCGGACTTCATGATTGTGCTGGCCGCTGCCGGAGAGGAGCGGGCCCCGACCCTGTTCCTCGTCGACAAGGAAACGCCCGGCATCGAGATGACCCGCGTGCCGCGCTTCATGCACACCTTCGTCTACGAGCACCCCGAGTTCACGTTCACGAATGTCCATGTCCCCGAGGACGCGGTCCTCGGCGGCATCGGGAACGGGTACGACATCACGCGGTCCTGGTTCACCGAGGAACGGCTGATGATCGCCGCGCGGACGACGGGTGCGGCCGAGCGGGCGCTGGAGCTCGCCCGCGACTGGGCCGTCGAGCGCCGCCAGTTCGGCTCCCCCATCGCCGACTTCCAGCTCATCCAGGGCATGCTCGCCGACTGCGCCGTCGACATCGCAGTCAACCGCGCCTACACCCACCAGGTCGCCTGGGAGGTGGACGAAGGGCGGGCCGACCGCAAGACCCTGCACGCCAAGGCGGCGATCGCCAAACTGTCGGCGAGCGAGGCGGCCGGCCGCGCCATCGACCGGTGCGTCCAGATCTTCGGCGGACGCGGCTACGACCGCTCCTACCCCGTCGAACGCCTCTACCGCGAACTGCGCGTCGACCGCATCTGGGAAGGCACCTCCGAGATCCAACGCCTGATCATCGCGGGTGAACTGGTCAAGCGGGGCACGGGCGTTCTGCAGATGCCGTCCGCCGGCTGAACGCGGGCCGGCCGCCGGGCCCGGTCCACGCGACCGGGCCCGGGCGGCGGCCCGGTGACCCGCAGCTCATGGCCCGTAAGACCGTCAGGGAGAACCGAGGAGAAGCAATGGCCGGTATCGAGCGGATCGGGATCGTTGGCTGCGGCCTCATGGGATCCGGTATCGCCGAAGTGTGCGCGCGGGCGGGACGAGACGTGATCGTGGTCGAGGCGAGCCGCGCGGCGGCGGACGCCGGGCACAGACGCATCACCGCCTCATTCGACCGGGCCACCGCCGCCGGAAAGCTGTCCGCCGAGGACCGGGATGCCGCGCTGGCCCGGATCGCGACGACCACGGACATGGACGTGATGGCCGACCGGGATCTGGTCGTGGAGGCCGTCGCCGAGGACGAAGCGGCGAAGGTGGAGGTCTTCGCCCGGCTGGACGCGACCGTGAGACGCCAGGACGCGATTCTGGCGTCCAACACCTCCTCCATACCGGTCATCCGACTGGCCGCGGCCACGGCGCGCCCGGAACACGTGGTGGGCCTGCACTTCTTCAATCCCGTCCCGGTCCTCCCCCTGGTCGAGCTGGTGCCGTCGCTGCTGACCGGCGAGAGCACCGCACAGCGCGCGGAGGCGTTCGCCTCCGATGTGCTGGGCAAGCAGGTCGTCCGCGCCCGGGACCGTGCCGGGTTCATCGTCAACGCCCTGCTGGTTCCGTACCTGCTGGCCGCCGTGCGGATGGTCGAGTCCGGTACGGCGTCGGTCGAGGACATCGACCGGGGCATGACCCTGGGCTGCGCCCACCCGCTCGGTCCGCTCGCCCTGACCGATCTCATCGGACTGGACACCACGCAGGCCATCGCGGAGTCGATGTACGAGGAGTTCCGGGAGCCGCTCTACGCACCGCCGCCGCTGCTGGCCCGGATGGTCGACGCGGGCCTGCTCGGCCGTAAGTCGGGCCGGGGCTTCCACACGTACCGATGAATCGGCGCAGTGTGGCGCACGTTTCGCGGCGCCTGTGGCCAGGGGCCCGGGGTCCGGCGCCGGGCGGGATACGGGAAGATGGAGTGGCGCGGGGCGGGCAGGCGGCCCCGCCGACCATATATGGGCGGCGATACGGAACAGGAGCAGCAACGTGGCCAAGGCCGGACGCACGCTCGAAACACGTGAGCGGATTCTCTCCGCCGCGTGCGAAGTGATTGCCGAGGTCGGCTTCGAGAAGATCCGTATGCGCATGGTCGCCGAGCACGCCGGCGTGTCGACGGCTCTGCTGCACTACCACTTCGAGACCCGCGAGAAGCTCTTCGCGGAGGCGATGACGCACTCCTTCGCCCAGACCGGCACCGAACTCGAACGCGACGCCGACTCGGTCCCGGCCTCGGTCACGCTGGCACGCATCGTTCACAGCATGCTGCCCACGGACCCGGAACTCCGCCAGGACTGGAAGCTCTGGCAGGAGCTCTGGGTACGGGCGCTGCGCGACAAATCCGCACACCATCTCGCCGTGGATCTGTACGACCAGCTCCACACCTGGGTCGCCGAGGCACTGCGGCGGGGAATCCGCACCGGCGAATTCGCCGACTGCGACATCGACGCGACCAGCACGCTGGTTCTCGCTCTGTGCGACGGCTTCGGTATCCGGCTGATGCTGGACGACCCGCGGGTCACGCTCGACACCGCGCAGGCAGCGATCTGGCAGGCCATTGCCGGAACTCTCGGCATTCCGTCCATGTTCCCGGACATCTGAGAACCGCGCGGTACGGACCGGCTGCCGCCGCTGCCCAGAGGAGTGTCCTACCCTCGGCCAGATGTTGATCGAGCATCGCGGAAAGAGTCCTGTCGTTCCCGATACTGCGTACGTCGCCCCCTCAGCAGTCCTGTGCGGTGCGGTCGTCCTGGGCGAAGGGGCACGCATCATGCACGGTGCCGTACTCACTGCCGAGGACGGCGAAGTGCGCACGGGCACGAACGTGGTGGTGCTGGAGAACGCTCTGGTCCGTGGCCGGGCGAAACATCCCGCCATCCTCGGCGATGCGGTGCTGATCGGCCCGCACGCCCATATCAACGGAGCGACTGTCGAGGACGAGGTCTTCGTGGCGACGGGTGCCGCGGCGTTCCCGGGCGCCGTGGCAGGCACACGCTCCGAACTTCGGCTCAACAGCGTGCTTCACGTCAACTCGCGGCTGGCGCCCGACACCGTCCTCCCGATCGGCTGGATCGCCGCCGGAGACCCGGCGCGCTTGTTCTCCCCCGACCAGCACGACGAGTTGTGGGAGGTGCAGCGCGGCCTTGACTTCCCCGGAACCGTCTATGGCGTCGCACGCGGCACTTCGATGCGCACGCTCATGGCCCGCCAGGCCGACTTCTACGGTGCCCACAGAGACGACCGCACACTCTGACCGGCGCGGCGATCAGCCGTCTCGTGCGGCTGACGTACGGGCCTGGCCACGCCCGGATGGGATTGAGGGCCGCCCTCCTGCCCGTCTCAGGGGCACACTGAAGACGTTGCCGTCCTTCCTTCCCGGAACGCCGAGGAGCAAGCACCGTGCCTGTGCCGATCATCATCGACTGCGACCCCGGGCACGACGACGCCGTCGCCATCATGCTCGCGGCTGGAGACGCCGCGATCGACCTGCTCGCGATCACCACGGTCGCCGGCAATCAGACGGTCGAGAAGACCACCTTGAACGCGCGCCGGGTCTGCACCGTCGCCGGGATCACCGGTGTTCCTATCGCGGCCGGATGCGCACAGCCGCTCGTCCAGCCGCTGCTCGTGGCGGACGACGTGCATGGGGCCTCGGGCCTCGACGGGCCGCAGTTCACGGAACCCACCGTGGACGTGGTCCCGGAGCACGCGGTGGACCTCATCCACCGGATCCTGACCGAACATCCGGAACCCGTCACCCTCGTCCCGACGGCGCCGCTGACCAACATCGCCCTGCTGCTGACCCGGTACCCGGACAGTGCCGCGCACATCCGCGAGATCGTGCTCATGGGCGGCTCCACCGAACGCGGCAACAGGACCCCGGCGGCCGAATTCAACATCCACGTCGACCCCGAAGCCGCGGACATCGTCTTCCGCAGCGGGGTGCCGCTCACGATGTGCGGGCTCAACGTCACCCACCAGGCGCTCGCCACGCCCGAGGTGCTGGCCCGCCTTGAAGGGCTCGGCACCGAACTCGGCCGTACGTGCGCCCAGTTGATGACCTTCTTCGCATCCAGATACCGGCGGCTGTGGGGCTTCGAAGCCCCGCCGCTGCACGACCCCGTCGCGGTGGCCCGGGTCATCGACCCGGCGATCGTACGCTGCGTCGACGCGAGCGTGGCGGTCGAACTGCGCGGCCAGTACACGCGAGGGGCGACCGTGGTGGACCTGCACCAGTATCTGGACCGGCCCGTGAACGCGCGAGTCGCGGTGGCCTTGGAACAGGAACTGTTCTGGGACCGGGTGATCGCCGCTGTGGAAACGCTCGGGAAGCGGCGCGCTCAAGCCGCCGGACCCATCCGCGGGTAGCAGGTGACCCAGCGGTGGCGTACCTCCCAGGTGCCGCCCTCGGCGGTCGCGCCACGCAGCCCGTGCAGGGTGTCCGGTCCGGCGAGGGCCGCAAGACGGGAGTCCGCAAGGGACGCGAAGGCGACGGTGCGGGCCGGGTCCCAGTCGGTGCTGTGGCTCAGGCGGCGGCTCAGCTGGACGAAGCCGGCCGGAGCCGCCGCCACGACCCACGCGTCCGGCGGCCCGGCGGTCAGCCGTCTGCCCGGGCGCAGCCAGGACGCGGCCGTCTCGGGCCAGTCCACCACCGCGAGGACCATTCCGCCGCGTGCCTGCCATGCGGTGGTGAAGGCTTCGGCAGCGGCGCGAGAGGCGGCATCGCGGCTGTGGCCGACGGCGACTGTCCCGATCCGCGACTTCTGCTGCGTCAACAGGCCGATGACGGACGCGAGTTCGGCCCCGGTGTGCGGGGCGGGGTGCGGCAGGTCGCCGTATGCGGCCAGGTTCTCGACACTGATCAAGGAGGAGCGGGTCTGCTCCCGCTCCGTGCGAACGCTCATGACGTCGTGCTCTCTCGATTCGCTTTCCAGCGCGTGTACTGATGGGGCAGGCACACGGCACACGGACGGTATCCGGCCCCGACGGCGGTGTTCTCGTCGGCGAAGAAGACACGGTGCCGGGTGTAGCCGCCGCGGGCGATGGCCCGCAGCGCGGAGGGGCAGTCCAGCCGCCCGTACAGCCGGCTCCGCCGGTGCCCGCCCAGCGTGCCGGGTGTGGTGCTGCGGCAGGCGTGGCCATCGGCACCGAACAGGGTGTACGTGCGCATCACGCCGCGTCGTGGAAGACCAGCCCGAGCGCGTGACGGCGGCCGGAGCGGACGGTGCTGACGCCGTGCCGCATGGCGCCGGCGGACCAGCCGCGCTTCGAGCGGACCGGCCGGTCGCGCGTGGTGAAGATCAGGCCGTGGCCCTGCTGGAGGACGGTTGCCGTGCCTCGGGACTGGGCGCGGGGCCGCTGTTCGACGAGCAGGAACTCGCCGCCGGTGTAGTCGCTGCCCTGCTCGTCGAGGCCGATGACGACCTGGAGCGGGAAGAGCATGTCGCCGAACACGTCGCGGTGCAGTGCGTTCCAGTCGCCTTCCTCGTAGCGAAGGAGGATCTGAGCGGAGCGATCCTGTCCGGCCTCGTGGCACATCGCCAGCCACTCCTGCAGAGTGCCCGGCCACGGCGCCGGGCGGCCGAGCCGTTCGGCCCAGTCGCGGGCGATGGACAGCAGGTGCGGATAGAACGCGGCGCGCAGTTCGGCGACCGGCTCGGGCAGATCGTGCGTGAAGTAGCGGTACTGGCCGGAGCCGAAGCGGTGGCGGGCCATGTCGACGGTGGTGCGGAACAGGTGCTCCTGCTCGTACAGTCCGGCGATGCCGGCGCACTCGGCGGAGGTCAGCAGCTGCGGGGTGAGCGCGCAGCCGTAGGTGTCCAGCTCATCGGCCAGGGCCGTCCAGTCAGCCTCGTCCACGTGCTGGTGAGCCCGTGCGGAGGCGATTTCGGTGATCATGCGATGTCTCCGGGAAGGGTGGGGGCGGGCCTCGATGTGTGGTTCGAGGCCCGCGCTCAGGCGGCCTGCAGGACGCCTTCGTGAGTGAGGAGCTGCTGCTTGCGCTCGAGGCCGCCGGCGTAGCCGGTGGGTGAGCCGTCGGCGCCGATCACGCGGTGGCAGGGGCGTACGACGAGCAGCGGGTTGGCGCCGATCGCGGTGCCGACGGCGCGGACCGCGGCCCGGGGCGCGCCGATCTGCGTGGCGATATCGCCGTAGCTGAGGGTCTTGCCGTACGGGATGGTCTCCAGCGCGTTCCAGACCTGTCGCTGGAAGTCCGAGCCGGTGACGAGGAGTTCGATGTCGAAGCGGGTGCGCTTGCCGCCGAAGTACGACTTCAGCTGGGCGGCGATCTCGGTGAACGCCTCCGCGTCCTCGCTCAAGCCGTCCTGGACTGTTGCGCCGCCCTTCTGGCCGGGGAGGGAGAGTGGGGCGAGCGCGGTCCCGCCGCTGGCGGTGGCGGACCTCTCGCCCACCAGCAGCAGTTCGCCGAGCGGGCAGTCGATCGTCGTATAGAGGGTCATCGTTCTGATCCTTTCTGGGTGGTTCAGCGGTGTTCCGCCATCAACTCTGCGGCGTGTCACGGGCTGTGGCTGGCGGAATTCGGACGTCGCGTTCGCGGCGCTGCCAGCGGGGCCACCGCGGCGGAGAGCAGGAACACACAGCGATGACCTTCGCGATGATGCCGCCCAGCCGCCCACCCGGTTTGCGCCATCCGGGGCAACAAGTGGGGCGCCTCATTGACATGCCCCACTCAGATCTCTTAGCGTCGAAAATCAGTTAGTAAAGCTTCCTAACTTGACTGTGCCGAAGCTGCCGAAGCCAGCTGCTCCGAACAGACCCCTGGGAGACCACCGTGGCCCACCGCCCCGCCCTGTACCGGCGCCTGGCCGCTACGGCCGTCGTCCTCGGCCTGCTCCTCACACTCCACCGGAGCGCGACGTCCACCACCCCCGCCGGACACTCCGCCCGCGGACCGGCGGTGACCCACGTCGCCACCGCGCCCGGCAGCAGGACCGCGCTGTCCGGCTACCGGATCCAGTCGACGGCCAAGGTCTCCGACCCCCCGGCCGTTGTCTCCAGCCCCGGGTATCCGGCCACCGGCTGGCAACCGGCCGGACCACGGTCCACCGTGCTCGGTGCCCTGCTCGCGAACGGCACGTACGCCGATCCGTTCTACTCCACCAACCTCCAGAAGATCCCGGCGGCCGACTTCGACGTCCCCTGGTGGTACCGCTCGGACTTCACGGTCGCCGACACCGCTGGGCCCCTCCCGCCCGGCGGCGGGCAAGAAGGGCGCACCTACCTCGACTTCAGCGGAGTGATCTCCGCCGCCGATGTCTACGTCAACGGCAGCCAGATCGCGACCGGGAGCGCGGTGGCCGGTGCGTACACCCACCATGAACTCGATATCACCGCCCTGGTGAAGGCCGGCACCAACACGGTCGCGTTCCGGGTCCAGCCCAACGACCCCGACAAGAACCTCACCATGGGCTGGATCGACTGGCTCCAGCCTCCGCCGGACGAGAACATGGGCATCGTGCGCGATGTTCTGGTGCGCCGCGGCGGCCCGGTGGCGCTGCGCGACACGCACGCTGTCACCAAGCTCGCGGTGCCCTCGCTCTCCTCCGCCGAGGTGACCGTCAAGGCGCAGGCCCGCAACGACTCGTCGCATCCGGTCACCGCCACCGTGTCCGGCACGCTCGGCACCAGTACCTTCAGCCAGGAAGTCACCCTGGCCGCGCACCAGACGAAGTCGGTCGTCTTCGCCCCCGCCGCCTACCCGCAACTGCGCCTGCAGGCACCGCGCGTATGGTGGCCCGCCTCGATGGGCGAGCAGCCGCTGTACGACCTCGACATGACCGCCACGGTCACCGGAACCGTGTCCGACACCGCTCACGAGACCTTCGGCATCCGGGATGTGAAGGCACCGCTGAACAGTGACGGCGCCCGCCAGTACAGCATCAACGGCCGCCCGTTGCTCATCAAGGGCGGCGGCTGGTCCCCCGACGAATTCCTGCGCTGGGACCGTACGTACGTGGCGGACCGGCTCAAGTACGCGCTCGATCTGGGACTCAACACCATCCGGCTGGAGGGACACATCGAGCCGGACGAGTTCTTCGACCTCGCCGACCGCCACGGCTTGCTGACCCTGCCGGGCTGGGAATGCTGCGACAAGTGGGAGGGCAACAACAACGGCGGTGAGCCCGGTGACAGGTGGACCGACGCCGACTATCCGGTCGCGAAGGCATCGATGGCCGCCGAGGCTGCACGGCTGCGCAACCATCCCAGCGTCATCTCCTTCCTGATCGGAAGTGACTTCGCCCCTGACGCGAAGACCGAGAAGAACTACATCGACGCCCTCAAGGAGACCGACTGGTCCACTCCAGTGGTCGCCGCGGCCTCGGCCAAGTCCTCACCGATCTCAGGCAGTTCGGGCATGAAGATGACCGGCCCCTACGACTGGGTCCCGCCCAACTACTGGTATGCCAAGCGCGAGGGCGGAGCCACCGGCTTCAACTCCGAGACCAGCGCCGGCCCCGACATCCCCACACTCGACTCCTTGCGCCGCATGATGTCCCCCGCCGAACTGGACACGCTGTGGCGCAACCCCTCCGCCAAGCAGTACCACCGCTCCCCCTCGAGCACGTTCAGCACTCTCAAGCTCTACAACAACGCCCTGAGCGGCCGCTACGGCGCACCTACAAGCCTCGATGACTACGTACGCAAGGCGCAGCTCGCCCAGTACGAGAACGTGCGCGCGCAGTTCGAGTCGTACGGGCGGAATGCCACCGACTCCTCCAAGCCCTCTACCGGCGTCGTGTACTGGATGTTCAACAGCGGCTGGACCTCACTGCACTGGCAGCTGCTGGACCGCTACCTGGACCAGGGCGGCGCCTACTTCGGCGCCAAGAAGGCCAATGAGCCGCTGCATGTCCAGTACTCCTACGACAGCCGGTCGGTGGTCCTCGTGAACAACCGGCGCGCTTCCGCCTCGGGCCTCACCGCGCGCGTGACGCTGTTCAACACCGACGGCACCGAGAAGTACGACAGGACCGCATCCGGGCTGACAGTGGCCGGCGACGGTGCGAAGACCACCGCGCTGACCCTGCCCTCGTCGGTCGCCGGACTGTCCACCACGTATCTGGCCAAGCTCGTACTCACCGACAGTACGGGCAAGGAGTTGAGCCGTAACGTGTACTGGCTGTCCACCAAGGCCGACGTCCTCGACTGGGACAACACCGACTGGTACTACACACCCACCACCGCGTACTCCGACCTCAAGGGGCTGGGCTCCATGGCGAAGGCGGCCCTGTCCACGACGGCGAAGACTACGACGGGTGCCGACGGGACGTCCACGACCACGGTCACAGTGCGCAACTCGGGCACGGGCAAGACCCCGGCACTGCTCACGGACGTCCATCTTGTGAACGGCGACGGCGTGCCCGTGCTGCCCGTCCAGTGGTCCGACAACCAGGTCAGTCTCTGGCCCGGCGAATCGACGACTCTCACCGCCGCCTACCGCACCGCCGACCTGCACGGTTCCGCACCCCGCCTGCGGATCTCCGGCTGGAACACCCCGACGACGACGGTGTCCGCACGCTGATCAACACCCCTGGCCCGCCTGCTGCCGGTCCATGTGCCGCGCTTGCGCTCTCACTCTTGACGGGGTTGTGTGCCGCCGAGGGGACAGTCGGTGAGCAGCGTGCTCGGACCGGCCGCCGACGGGCGGGCCACAGTGTGGCTGGGCGCAGGCTGCCTGCCCTGTCCGGTCCAGGCCTCCAAGGCGGTGAACGCTGAGCGGTGGCAGGGCGTCAACGGCCGCAGCCGGTCCGGAAAGACGTCGTAGAGCGAGTCGACGTGCGTGCCGCCTTCGACGCGGTAGTAGCGGAACAGCCCGCCGTGGCCGGTTTCGCGCACCATGCGGGCGTACACATCCGAGTCCCGGCCGATGGGCAGCAGCACATCGAGCGTGCCCTGCAGACTGATCAGCGGCTTCCCGATCCGGCCGGTCAGCCCGATCGTCGCCACGGCACGGCGCACCTCCGGGGGACGCGAGGTGTACGCGTAGTCCGCGTCGCACGCGGGCGTGCCGGGCGCGCAGTACGGAGTGCCCGCCTCGGTCTGCCCGTCGTAGCCGGGGTCCAGCTCCTCCCGGTAGATCCGCTGGGTCAGATCCCAGTAGTACTGATGGTGGAAGGGCCACAGAAACTCCGAGCCTTCCGGATATCCGGCGGCGAGCATCGCCCGGTGGGCCCCGTCGGCGCCGGGGCCAGCGGCTGCGTACACCGGGTAGTGGCGCAGGGCGGGTGGCAGGAAGGTCAGCAGATTCGGTCCGCTCGACCGCCAGAGCGTCCCCTCCCAGTCGACGCCGCCGTCGTACAGCTCGGGGTGGTTCTCCAGCTGCCAGCGCACCAGATAGCCGCCGTTGGACATGCCGGTGGCAACCGTGCGGGAGGGCGGGCGGTGGTAGCGCCGGGCGACGACCGCGCGGGCGGCCCTGGTCAACTGCGTGACGCGGTCGTTCCACTCGACGATCGCCTCGCCAGGCGCGGCGCCGTCGCGGTAGAAGGCCGCGCCGGTGTTGCCCTTGTCGGTGGCGGCGAAGGCGTATCCGCGGGACAGGACCCAGTCGCCGATGGCCCGGTCGTTCGCGTACTGCTCCAGTCCCCCGTTCCAGCGGTCGGGCAGCCGGATGACGAACTGCGAGTCATGGCTCCAGCCGTGGTTGGTATTGGTGGCGGAGGTGTCGGGGAAGTAGCCGTCGATCTGGATACCGGGCACACCCCTGGGCGTGGCAAGACCTGCGGGTGTCAGCCCGGCCCAGTCGGCCGGGTCGGTATGACCGGATGCGACCGTCCCCGCCGTCGTCAACTCCCCAAGGCAGGCTGCCTCTTGGCGCTCGGCGCCCGGCACCTGCAGCCGGGTGATCCGGTTGCAGTGGCCGGTCGCCGGCGTCTCGGGCGGTTGCTGTGCGACGGCCGGGACGGCGGTGAGCGCGAGCAGCAGCGCGGTCGTGTACGGAAGAGCGAAGGGCACGAGGAAACCTCCTGGGGCGTAGCGACCATCGGTCAGGGGCAGTTGCCGACGGCGACGACGACGAAGTAGCCGACGGGTGCTTCCTTGAGCGTGTGGGTGACGAAGGTGTTGTAGATGCCCATGTTCTGCTGGGAGCCCTTGGCGTAGGCATAGCTGCCGTCGGTGGTGGCCCGGCCTGCCTGCACCTGGTGGTAGTTGTCGGCGGTCCAGCAGGCCGCCGCGCCGCCGGCGGTCGTGGCCGTGACCTGGCCGGAGCGTGCGCCTTCGGCCCCGGCCGCGTCGCGGGCGGCCACGCTGTAGTCGTGCCTTGTACCCGCGCTGAGACCCGTGTCGGTGAACGGGGTGCCCGACGGAGTGGCGATACGTGTCCCATCCCGGTACACCGCGTAACCCGCCGCGCCCTCAACTGCCGTCCAGCTCAAGGTGATCGAGGTCTGGGTCGCACCCGTGACGGTGAGCCCGGCCGGGGCCGGCAGGCCGCCGGGATCAGGCGCGGAGCCGTCGAGGCCGAAGAATTCGGTAATCCAGTAGCCGGAGCAGATCGAGTCGATGAAGTTCGCGGTGCCGGTCTGCCCGCACTGCTGGGGCCCGCTGCCCGGGTCCACCGGAGTGCCGTGGCCGATCGCGGGTACCCGGTCGACCTCGACGACGACCCTGCCGTCCGCCGCGAGATACTGCTCGCGGCGCGTCTGATTCGGCCCGATGGTGGAGGTACGGTCCGGGCTCTGGTCCACTCCGTGCACCGCGGTCCACTGGTCCCGCAGTTCATCGGCGTTCTTCGGCACGACCGTCGGGTCGTTGTCGCCGTGCCAGACCGCCACCCGCGGCCACGGCCCGGAGTACGCGGGATAGGCGTCGCGGACCCGCTGCGCCCACGCCGCAGGCGTACGGTCCACGCCGGGGTTCATACAGGTGAAGGCCCCCGTGTCCTTGGTGCAGTCGTACGGCAGTCCAGCGATCACCGCACCCGCCTCGAAGACGTCGGGGTAGGCGGCGAGCATGACGGAGGTCATGCCTCCTCCGGCCGAGAGACCGGTGACGTACGTACGCCCCGCATCGGCGCCGTAGGCACTCTCGGCATGCGCCACCATCTGCCGGATGGATGCGGCCTCGCCCTGCCCTCGCCGGTTGTCGGCGGCCTGGAACCAGTTGAAGCAGCCGCTGGAGTTGTTCGCGGACGTCGTCTCGGCGAGGACCAGCAGGAACCCGTGCCGGTCGGCGAACGTCGTGAGCCCGGAGTTGTCGGCGTAGACCTGTGCGCTCTGCGTGCAGCCGTGCAGGGCGACCACGACCGCCGGATGTGCGGGGAGGCCGGCGGGCCGGTACACGTACATGTTCAGACCGCCGGGATTGGCGCCGAAGCTGCTGACTCTCTCCAGGGGTACGGCCGCCTGCGCGGCGGGCGCAGGGGCGAGCCACAGGGTGGCGGCGAGCAGAGCGAGTACGGCGCCCACGCGACCGGCGGCACGGCGCATACCGGCAGGCTTGGGCGAGCTTGTGCGCAACAGCATCCGAGACCTCCCGCAGACATACCAAGGTGCCGGTCACAGTAGGAAGGGGCCGGTCGCCCGCGGAATGGTGACGCCGCCCATAGCGGCGGCGGCGAACGGCGGTGCGCGCACTGTTGCCCGTGCGGCGTCCGCCTGCTAAGAGCCCGAGCCCCGACCGAACGGGCGAGGTCGGGCGGCGGGAGGCACAGGCGACGTCGCTTTCCAGCAATCATCGCGCCCGCCGGCCGTCGGCCGTACGACGCCGGGACGTCGCCCGCCGCGGGGAGCCTGATGGCGCGACTACTTCCCGGCAGCGTGAGAAGCGGAGACCGACCGAGGCGATGGCCACATCCCATGGAAACCTTCTTCGGGGGCTGCCACTGCGACAGATCGCCTGCCTGGTGCCGATCGCTGCGGTCAGCATCTGGGCGGCCCAGCACTGGCCGCTCATCACGGCCGGCGGCAGCCAACTCCTGTCCGCCAACCAGTACTGGCTGCTGCTCGCTGTCACGCTCACCGTGCTGGGATGGGTCGCCGTATCCTTCACGCGCCAGGGAGCGACCCTCGAACGTCTCCCCCCGCTACGGCTGTTCGTGACGCAATTCGCCGCGGGTGCCGCCAACCATCTCCTCCCGGCAGGGCTCGGCGCGGGCACGGTCAATCTGCGCTTCCTCCAACGCTGCGGACTCTCGCTGCCCCGCTCCTCCGCCGCTCTGGCCCTGCACATGCTGGCGGCGGGCACAGGGCGAGCCGTACTGCTGCTCGCTCTCCTCGCCGCCTCTCCGCACGCGCTGCAACTGGATGATCTCCTGCCGCACGCGGCAGGCCCGGTGCTGGTGGTGGCGGGATCTCTGGTGTGCGCGGTAGCGGTCGTGCTGGTGGCGGTACGGCCACTGCGCAGAGCCATCCGCGCGTTTGTCGACACCGCGCTGCGGGACGCGCGCTCCTTGCACACCAGGCCTGCGCGTGTGCTGGCTCTGTGGGGTGGCGCCGTCGCCTATCCGACCCTGCAGGCTGCGGGACTGGTCGCCGTGGCGATGGCGCTGGACGTGTCCATTCCGGCCGCCCATGTCGGGCTCGCCTATCTCGCCGGGAGCACGCTGGCCGCTGTCATCCCGACACCCGGTGGCATTGGCTCGGTGGACGCGGCACTGGTCATAGCGCTGGTCATGGCCGGGGTTTCGGTCGCCGTGGCCACCTCTGTGGTTCTCGGTTACCGGATCATCACGGTGTGGCTGCCGCTGCTTCCCGGTGCCCTCGTACTCGGTGTCCTGGTCCGCTCGAAGGTGATCTGAGAGCCGCTTGCGGCGCCGGTGCCTCGGGTCGGCCGACTGGGATCGGCCACTGCGGCCGGGCTGTGCCGGGACACTGAGCGAAGCCCCTGCCATGATGCTCGGATGCGCGTACTGATGCCGGTTCCCGACCGCGATTTCGACGTCACCGAGGTGGCCGTGCCCTGGCGGATTCTCACCGCCGCCGGGCACCAGGTCGTCTTCGCCACCGAGCGCGCGGGAACAAGCCCCGCCGCGGATCCGCTGCTGCTGACCGGCGTGCTCTTCGGGCAACTCGGCGCCGAGAAGGAGCCCAAGGACTTCTACGACGAGCTCACCCGGTCCCGGGAATTCGCCGCGACCCTGGGGTGGGCGGATATGAAGGTGGACGAGTTCGACGGGCTGATCCTGCCGGGCGGTCACGCGCAGGGGATGCGGCAGTACCTGGGCTCGGAGGTGCTGCACCAGCAGGTTGGCAGGTTCTGGGCGCTGGACCGGCCGGTCGGCGCGATCTGCCACGGCGTGCTGGTCCTGGCGCGGTCGCGCGCGGGCGTCGGCGGCCGCAGCGTGCTGGCGGACCGTCGTACGACCTGCTTGCCGAAGTACATGGAACGCTCGGCCTATCTCACCACCGCGTGGCGCCTCGGCCGCTACTACCGCACCTATCCGGCCTATGTCGAGGACGAGGTCAAGGCCGCGCTGAACGATCCGGGCACCCTGTTCGAGCGTGGGCCCAGGGTGCTCACTGCACGCGGAACCGCGACCGACGACTCACACGCGTACGTCGTGCAGGACCGCAACTACCTCTCGGCCCGTTGGCCGGGGGACGCATACCTTTTCGGCCGCCGGTTCCTCGAACTCCTGGAAGCCTAGGATCCGCCGGACCGCAGCCCTGACCGGGTTCAGGGCCCGCTCCGGGTTTCTCCTCCTCGCCGGCGGACCGATGGTGGCATTCGGGGTCTGGGCGGACCTCTGCGCACTGCTCCTGATCTGGAACTCACCCTCACGGGCCCGCTCTTCGAGATCAGTTGATGGCTCAAAGCGGAGACAGCACACGCCCCGTGACTACGAGGACCGGGTTCCCTGAGCCACCCGGTGGACCCCCGCCAGCTCGTCCCGGAATGCGATGACCGTCTGCCGGGCGTGCCGCAGCCCGATCCGCTTGAACTCGCCCTCCAGCTCCGCGAGTTCCGCAAGCGTCGTGTCCGGGGCACGGCCGCGGCGGGAGCGGGACTTGATGAGGCCGAGGCGGGACAGCGCCGTGCCGCGGGGCTCGTTCATATCGCGGAATTCGCGCAGGGACAGTGTGTAGGCGACGCAGGCCTCCTCGTAACGGGCCGCGCGGAAAAGGACGTTGCCGCGCATCTTGTGGTTGTAGGCGAGCGCGCCGGCCAGATCCATGTCACGGCAGATGGTTTCGCCTTCGGTCAGCAGTGTCAGTGCCCGCTCCGTATCGCCCTGCACGGACACCACGTCGGCTATGCCGCGCAGTGACCAGGCCCTCCCGCGTGCGTCGTCCGCGTCGTCCGCGATCCGGGCGCATTCTTCGAACAGTTCTAAGGCCTCTTCGTATGCGCCGGTGTTGCGGTGCATCTGCGCGATGCCGGACATCGCCCAGACCATGTGCCGGGATTCGCCGTGAGCCCTTGCCTGTGCGAGCAGTTGCTCGTGCATCTCCGCGACGGCCTCGTAGTCCCCCTGGATCCGCCCCGTCTCGGCGAGGCCTGCGAGCGAGTAGCCATGGGCGAGTCGATCACCGCCATCGGCGGCGAGGTCGACGGCAGCGGCCAGCAGACGGCGGGCCAGCGGCAGGGCTCCGCACTGCCGGGCCAGCGTGCCACCGCTCCACAGTGCCCACGCCATCGCGCCCCGGTCGCCGGCCTGCCGGGCGGAGCGGTAGCTGTCGCGCCAGGAGTCACCGGCTTCGGCCACCCGGCCCAGCCGTCGGTTGGCCTCGGCGACGGCGAGCGAGGCCCGGGCGCGGTCGAGTGCCGAGACGGCGTTGCGCCGCGCGTGGCTCGCAGTGGCGAGCACCTCGTCGTACGAGGAATTGACGCCCAGCATCGAACCCAGTTCGCCCTGGTATTCGGGGGCGAATGCCTTGCCGTACATATCTCTGTGGCCTCCTGATCATGGCGTTGACTGATCAAGAAGCTATGAGCCGGCAGGTATGCGGCGAATCCCCCGGCGTATGTGTCATCCGGTACGACCAAAGTGCTACGGGACCGAAGCCGATCATCATCGAGACGTACGGGGCACAGCCTCGGCCTGCGAGGACAAGGAGTTCCCGGGCAGGCCGGACAGGGCGCAGCCCTACCCGGGACTCGGCGCGGGCCACCGCCCGCGGCAGGCCGGACAGGGCGCAGCCCTACCCGGGACTCGGCGCGGGCCACCGCCCGAACCGGGCCCTGCTCACCCAGGTCCTATTCGGCGATCTCCGTCCGTTCCCACCATTCGTAGACAGGCAACCGTCCCTCCGGGCTCTCCTGATGCCGCGACGTGACCTTGAAGTGCTCGTACCCGCCGCGGTGCGGAATCTTCAGCTCTTGTCCGGGAGGGGTGATCGGGACGATCCGCTCCTGCAGATCATCCGGGCCACCCTCAAGGACTGCCTTGCTAGCCATGACCCCAGTCTTCCTATCCACGCCACCACTCGCACCTTGGGCGGCGACAAAAGGTGGGGTCTCATACGTTCGGGCCACCGATGTGGACCGCCGTCCTCATCCTCTGCACCGCAACACGGCCTTCATGACCTGGAACCTGATGCACCTCGGTGCGTTACTGCAGGAGGCGGGCGGCATCCCGGCCCACGGCAACCAGCGCTCCGCATGGGACGCCGGCTGCCGCTACGACTTCTCCAATCCCGACTACCGCTGAAGCACCGGCCATGGCCTGTCGAATCTCCCCGCACACGGCAGAGCCCGCCGCGACGGAGGGCCGGCTCAGGCCCATGATCCGTGTCGCGACGGGCTCGGCCCGTGGGGGGCGGCTTGTCAGGCGGTGTGCAGCGTCAGGCCGTACCGGCCGAGGATTTCGTTGATCGGCTGGTACCAGGTCTCGCCTCCGCCGCTGCAGTTGCCCCAGCCACCGGAGGTCACCCCCTGGGCCTGGTCGCCGCTGATGAAGGATCCGCCCGAGTCCCCGGGCTCGGCGCAGACGCTCGTCTTCGTCATCTGATGGACCGCGCCCTGGCTGTAGTTGACGGTCTCGTTCTTGGCCAGGACATTGCCGCAGTGCCAGTGCGACGTGGAGCCGGAGCGGCAGATCGAGGCGCCGACAGGGGCCTCGGCGGAGCCGCGGACCAGTTGGTCGGAGACGGTGCCCCAGCCGAGGACCACGGGGACGGTCCACCAGCCGTTGCCGACGCCGACCCAGGCATAGTCGTTGTCGGGGAAGGACGAGCCCTGGAACGCGCCGATGGCGGAGCCGTCCCAGCCGCGGACCGCCGCTCCCGGCTGACCGCAGTGCCCGGCCGTGACGAAGCCGCCGTACACGGAGAAGCCGATCGAGCACCGGACGTTGCCGGTGTAGTACGGGTCGCCACCCACGGTCCCGGCCGCGAAGGTCGTCGGCGCCGCCGTCACCTCCTTGACCTGGACCGGACCGGCTTGGCGGGCTCGGGCGAGGAAGTCTTGGACATCGTTGTCACGTCGCTCGGAAGCGACAACGTTCACGACGACACGGTTGGCCTTCGGGTCGACGTGCCAACTGCTGACACCGGCCGGAGCAGACAGCTTGTCGATCTTCTTCTTGGCCGAGTCCAGCTGTTGCGCGCTGTGCGTCACCAACCGGACCGAGGCACCCGTCGCGCGTACGGCGTCGGCGTGCAGCCCGTTGGTGACGGCCACGGTCAGCTTTCCGCTGTCCGCGTCGAACCAGGAGCCGCCGAACGACGCTCCTGCGGCGCGCCGCGCCTTTCCTTCGACGGCGGCCGCCGTCTGCTCCGCCGTCAGGCGCGCCTCCGCCTGACTCTTCGTCAGGCCCAGGTCCTGTTGCATGGCGGCGAGCAGACCGGCGGAGGCCTGCGGTTCGGGGGCGGGAGTTGCGGCAGCGGCCGGGGCGAGCCCGGCGGCTGCCCAGGCGCCCAGAAGGAGAAGCGCGGACATACCGGCGCGTATACCTGTCGTGCGTCTCAAGGCTTTGACCCTTCGGTTGTTCCAGCTTCGTGGGGGATGGAACAGCGAGTACACGAGAGCGCTCTCACAGTGCGCCCGGCCGGAGCGTAGCCGAGCAGAATCATCAGGTCCATGCCAACCAACCGCGCTGGGCCATGTTGGCCGGATTCCGAGCAGGGGCCCGCGCGCTCGGGCGGCCCGACCGTCACGCCCGCCACCGCTGACACCGGCCACAAGCACCCGGCAGGTCACCCCGGTCCAGCCTGCGGTGGCCCGGCGGATGCGACCCGGAGGTGGCGGGAACCAGCCGTGACGGAAATGTGTCCCCCATGAGGACAGCAGGTGGGCTAGCGTGCGGCGGTCGTACACAACTCCGTGGCGGCGCATCCGACCGCCGGGAAACCGTTGCGCCGAGGGGGCAGGATGAACGCGTGGTCGGTACCCGGGTACACCGAGTCCCGGGAGTTGGGCTCCGGCGGCAGCGGGCGCGTCGTCCTGGCCGTCCATGACGCGACCGGCTTGCCGGTGGCCGTCAAATACCTCAGCGAGAGGCTGCGGACGGATTCCGGCTTCGTTCAGGTGTTCCGGGCGGAGGCACGTCTGCTCGGCGGCCTCGACTCGCCGTATGTGGTGGGGCTGTACGAATACGTCGAAGCGCCGCAGGGCGCCGCCATCGTGATGGAGCTCGTCGACGGCATCGCGCTGCGCGCGCTGCTGCAGCGCGAGGGCGCCACCGGCCCCGAGGCAGCGCTGGTGGTACTCAAGGGCTCGCTGCTGGGACTGGCCGCCGCACACCGGGCAGGTGTGGTGCACCGCGACTACAAACCGGAGAACGTTCTGGTCGCGGCGGACGGCTCGTCCAAGCTGGTCGACTTCGGCATCGCCGCGGGACGCGGCACCACGCCGGGAGTCGCCGGCACTCCCGCCTACATGGCTCCGGAACAGTGGAACGGGGAGCCCGCCTCACCGGCAGCCGACGTCTATGCCGCGACCGCGACGTTCTACGAGTGTCTGACCGGCCGCAAGCCGTTCTCCGGCGAAAACTTCGCCGAGCTGGCGCTGCAGCACATCAGCGCACCGGTCCCCGAGGAGGAAGCTCCGGAGCCGGTGCGCCCGCTGATCAGGCGCGGAATGGCGAAGGAGCCGGAGGAGCGGCCAGCGAACGCGGCGGCGTTCGTGGCGGAGCTGGAGGAGATCGCCGGGGCGGCCTACGGCCCGGACTGGGAGGAGCGGGGCCAGCGGAAACTCGCCGCGCTAGCCGCGCTTCTGCCGCTACTCCTCCCCTCTGCTGCCGGCCAGGCCGCGGGGACCACCGAACTGGCCACGACCGCCCTGGGCGGCGGCTGGGGCAGCTGGAAGCCGGGCCTGCGCGGGGTGTTGACAGGCATCGCCGCGCTGGTTGTGGCCGTGCTGGTCGCCGTTGCGGCGAAGGCGACCGGGGACGACCCGCGGCAGTCGACGGCTCAGGCCGTCGCCACCACCAGCGCGGTACCGGGCGCGTCGACCGCTTCGCCCGTCGGCCCGTCCGGCTCCGCGAGCCCGTCGCCTACGGGCAGCGTCTCCGCCTCCGCCGACAGCTCCCCTTCTCCGTCCGGCAGCACGGCCACCGGACCAGCCGGACCCATCACGCCCTCACCCGTGATGTCGTCGAGTCCGGCCTCCCCGCCGTCGTCGTCCGCGCCGTCCACCGACCCCAGCACTTCCCCTCCCACCACCGCTCCGGTGAAGGTGAGGTCCGTCTCCGTCTCGAGCCTGCGCCAGACGAGTACGACGGGTGCCGCCGCGTCCATCGACGTCGTCACGGACGGGACCGGTCCCGTGACCATCGTCATCGCGTGGTTCACCGGCGATGCGAAGGGTGAACTGGGCTCGCAGGACGGCTCGCAGACCTTCGAGCGCAGCGGCGCGAGGCAGTACACGATCGCGCTGGACCACACCTTCCGGGGTCGGGACTGTTACTGGGGAGTCCGGGCGACGACGAACCCGACCGCCGCGAACGGCAGTTCCACGCAGCAGATCCTGACCCGGCGGTGCAGCATTCAATGAACGATCCACGTATCCCCCCCGACCGCGCGCCTGGTTCCCCCGGCGACGTCGCACCGGCGCGCGCCGGGCACGACGGAGTCGGCGAAAGCGACGGCTACAGCGCGACAGCGCTGGGCAGCCACTGGTTCGAACATCCGGAGCCGGAGGAGACCGCGTCGGCCGCGCCGGAGAACGCCACCCTGGTCCAGGGCGCGCAGCCGGAGAACGCCACCCTGGTCCAGGACGCGCCGGAGAACGCCACCCTGGTCCAGGACGCGCAGCCGACAAGCGTGGCACCCGACCGCGTGGAGGGCGAGGTACTCCGCTTCGGCCCGGGAGTGACCGCGGTCGTCCGGAACCGGAACCGCGACAACACGACCGCCGCACTCTGGCACGGGACACTGCCCGGCCGACCCGCCGGGCCGGAGCCCCGTAAACGCCGCCGCGGTGGGCTCCGGCGGTACGCCCTGGCCGCCACGGTGCTGCTGGCCGTGCTGGCTTTCCTCGCCTGGCAGCGGTACGGGCCTGGCCTGGCCGTACGGGACGTGGCGGTGCAGACCGCTGCGGAGGGTCCCGGCTGCGAGGGCACGGCCGACGTCGTGGGCATGGTGGAGACCAACGGACGGCCCGGCACCGTGACGTATCGCTGGGTGCGCAGCGACGGCACCGAGTCGGGCCTGCTACGGGAGAAGATGACGCGCGGTCAGAAGCAGGCACGTCTGCATCTGCTGTGGACGTTCCGCGGCCGGGGCGAGTACCGGGCCGGGGCGGAGCTGCGGATCATCTCGCCGTCCCGGCACACGGTCGCCGTACAGTTCAGGTACCGGTGCGTCTGAGCCTCGACAGGCCGGCGCGGGGGGCGCACCCACAGGCCCGGGGTCAGGCCGGGCGGTGCGCGATGACGCCGAACATGGTCACGGACATATGCAGAGCGTCCTGCTCGGCGGCCGCGGTGAGGTCTGCGTACAACCGGTCCCGCTGCTGCTCAGTGATCTGCTCGCGCCGCACGGCGGCTACGCCGAGCATCCGGATGAGTGGCCAGTTGACCTTGCTTGTGCTCTGGATGAGCGCCTGTGAGCCGAGGTCGTCGATCTGCAGCCCCGCGGCGGCCAGCTGACCGGCCAGCTTCCGCCCGGCGTACGGGTTGGCGGCCGCCGAGAGCGCGCCGCCGGTCAGCTCCGCGACCACGTCGGCCTCGCCGGGGTGCAGGATCGTGGTCGCCCAGTCGGTGTCCAGCAGCGCGACCCGCCCACCCGGCCGCAGCACCCGCGCGATCTCCGCGGCCGCCTTCTCCGGCTCGGTGAGATGCTGGAACACCCGCTCGCACCAGACCACATCCACATCGGCATCGCCCATCGGCAGCGCGAGCGCGTCGCCGTCCACGAATCGGGCCGGGCTGCCGGCCTCGGCCGCCCGCTGCTGGGCAACCGACCGTAGTCCGGGGTTCGGTTCAACCCCGATCGCGTCACCGCCCGGTGTCACCGCCGCCGCCAGCACCAAGGTCTCCGACCCCGTACCGGCTCCGATGTCCACCGCTCGCTCGCCGCGCCGCGCGGCGACACCGAGGTGCGCCCACTCGCGCAGTCGCCGCACGCCCTCGCTCGCCGCCTGCCCGTCCAGCGCGCCGACCAGACGCTCCGTGTCCGCGCCGCCGATATTGTCCGAGTGAAACGCCGAAGTCGGCCGCGAATCCGCCATGCCGCCCACTGTAGTTGTCCCCTGGACCGATGCCATGAGGCCGATGAGTTTCGCCGGCTGCGGCAGTCGTCAGTGGTGAACGAGTGCCGACCTCTGGAGACCCGGGAATGAGAGACCTGATCGCCACCGAGAACATCACGGTCGATGGCGTCGTCGAAGCGACGGAGGGCTGGTTCGCGCCGGCCGGTGACGGGCCGCAGGCCGACCAGTCCGACCTCGAGGCAGCACTTCGTGCACATATGGAGGCTGCCGACGCGTTCCTCGTCGGGCGGGTGACTTTCGAGCAAATGCGCGATTACTGGCCGAAGCAGACCGACGACAGCACGGGCATCACCGAATATCTCAACACCGTGTCCAAGTACGTCGTCTCCCGCACGCTGCGCGACCCTCATTGGGAGCACACCACCGTGCTGCGGGGTGCGCTCCGGGCCGAGGTTGAGTCGCTGAAGTCCGGGCCGGGCAGAGACATCGTCGCGACGGGCAGTATCAGCCTGGTACGGGAACTGATCTCGGCCGGGCTGGTCGACGAGTACCGGTTGTTCGTGTACCCGGTGGTCCTCGGACACGGCCGGCGGTTGTTCGCGGACGCGAGCGAGACCGCGAAGCTGAGACTGGTGGAGACCCGGCCGTTCGGCTCGGGCATCGTGCTGCTGCGCTACCGGACAGTACAGCCGGCCCCGCCGCCTTCGTGACCGGCCGTGATGTGCGGGAAGGCGTCAGGGGTCCGTTGCCCTCGCGACGCTGCGCGCAGCGGAGGCGCACCCGGGAGTGCCGTCGTACGCTCATCGTCATGACCATCGACCGGCGCATGCTGCTCCGCGGCATGGGCAGGGCAACCGCGGCAGGCGTGATGGGTGCCGCACTGGCCGCCGGCAACAGTGCCAGGCCACCCACGGCGGCTCGCGCGGAACGCCCCACCCGCCCGCACCCGCGGCCCGCCACCCCGTGGGCCACCGTTCAGCCGGCCGTCGTACCGCGCGCTGTCTGGCAGACCCACCCGATGCGTCCCCACAGGCCCGAGCTCTCCGCGACCACGGTCAAAGCGGTCTTCATCCATCACACCAACAGCGGAAACGACTACTCCCGGCGAGAGGTCCCCAATCTCATCCGCTTCCTCTCCGACGACCACATGGAGCGCCGGGGCTGGGACGACGTCGGCTACAACTTCTTCGTCGACCGGACCGGCACCATTTACGAGGGACGCTCCGGAGGCATCACCAATCCTGTCGTCGGCGCGCACACCCTGGGCTTCAACGTCGGCACCGTCGGCATAGCGGCGATAGGCAGCTATGGCGCCGCCTCGGCCGTGCCCGCGCCGATGCTGGAGGCGATAGCCCGGCTCGCCGCCTGGAAGCTCGGTTTGTACGGGGTCGACCCACGCGGTACGACGACCCTGGTCTCCACCAACGACGGCAGCAAGTACCCGAAAGGAAAACAGGCCGTCTTCCACACGATCTCCGGGCACTGCGACGGCTACTGGACACGGTGCCCGGGTTCCGGGCTCTACACACGCCTTCCGCAGATCCGCGAACGCGCCGCCCGCCTCCAGGGCCGCACCGACGCGCCGGCGGCCCGAGCCGACGCGCCGTCCTGACCTCGTCAACCGATGTACGCAAGCCTGGCTTCGGACTTCTCGGCCCAGCGCACCGCGGGTCCCATGGCAAGTCCGGCTGCCAGGAACAGCGCGCCGAGCAGCAGCCAGCCGAGGACGCCCCAGCCGACGATCAGGGTGGTCAGCAGCAGCGGGCCGAGCATCCGGGCCACGGAGACGCCGGTACCGAAGCAGCCCTGGTACTGCCCTTGTTGGCCGGCCGGGGCCAGGTCGAAGCTGATCTGCCAGGCACCGGCGGACTGCATCATTTCGCCGGCGACCTGAAGTACCGCTCCGGCCAGCAGTACGGCCACGGCGACCCAGGCGGCTGGTCCCGCCGCCGAGAGGGCGAAGACGGCGCAGGAGGCGAGCATCACCGCGCCGCCGCGCCGGACCGTGCGGGTGGCGCTGGGCAGGTCGGTCACCGCGGCGGCCGTGCGGACCTGGAAGAGCATGACGGCTGCGGTGTTGAGCACGAGCAGGGCGGAGACGCTCCAGCCGGGCGCCGAGGTCCGTTCCACGATCCACAGCGGGATGGCCAGGCTGATGAGGGGCATCCGCAGCAGCATGACCATGTTGAGGAACGAGACCAGCGCGTACGGGCGGTCGCGGAGCACGGCGAGTTCGGGACCGCCGCCGGTGGTCGGGGCTGCGGGCTGCACAGTGGGCAGCCGCAGCAGGACGAGCGCGCACAGGGTGAAGGCCCCGGCGTCCATAGCGAAGACCGAGAGATACGCCTCGCGGGTGCCGACGTGCAGGGCGACACCGCCGGCTGCGGCACCGACGGCCAGGCCGGCGTTGAGCGTCGACTGCAGGTAGGCCAGGGTTTCGGTCCGTTCCTCCTTGGCCACCAGGCCTGCGAGCAACGCCTGCCGGGCGGCGGCCAGGCCACACTGGGCCGTTGCGTAGCAGCAGGCGGCCAGCAGGAACGGCACGAAGGAGCGTACGAAGAGGAAGGCGACCACCGAGGTGGCGGTCGCCAGTGCCAGGAGCACAGCGGTGGAGCGGGGACCGCGGCGGTCGGCCAGGTGGCCGAGGGGGACGCCCGCGACGGAGCCGATGGCCCAGGCGACGGTGAGACCCAGGCCGATCTGGGCGGGCGAGAGGCCGACGATACGGGAGAAGTAGAGGGCGGAGCAGACGTAGTACGCGCCGTCGCCCAAGGAGTTGACCAATTGGGCGACGGCGAGTATTCGTGGCGACCCGCTCGGCGGCACGATCCGGAGAGACATGGGGCTCCTTGGCTAAGGGGCGACCTGCCTGCCGGCCGCGCCGCTCCTTACCCTAGGAGCCCAAATGGCCCCGTAAGCAGGCCATTTCGCTGACGGTTGGCTGGGCCATTCCGTTTCCGTACCCATCCGTCGTGACAGCGAATAGGGTGGGTGCGTGACCGAGCTCTGGAAGCCCTCCGACGCCGGTGTACTCCGGCTTCCTTCCGGCCGTGCGGTCCGGGGCCGCGGCCTTCGGCGCCCTCTTCCGGACGGGCCGACCCCCGCGTACGGCGTGTACCTGCTCGGCAAGCGGCCTCCCGAGGTCCCGTGGGAAGCCCGGTGGCTGCGCTGGCCGGATTTCCGGCTGCCCAGCAGCCATGCGGATACTCAGGCTGCCCTCGGTGAGGCATGGGCCCGCGCCGGTGTCGAACGGGTCGAGATCGCCTGCGGCGGAGGCCGTGGCCGGACCGGAACAGCCCTGGCCTGCCTTGCCGTCCTCGATGGAGTGCCGGCGGACCGGGCGGTGGACTTCGTGCGTCGGCATTACGACGCCCGCGCGGTCGAAACCCCCTGGCAGCGACGCTATGTGCGGCGCTTCTCCGACTGAGTGCGGCTGAATTCAGCTGTCCCGGGGCGGAAATGAAGTAACGGTGGGTAAGTGACCAGTCTCACCGCGCTTGGTCCCCTGCGCGCGTTTCACGCCCGTTTCCGACTGCCATGATCCCTACTGATGCGGGGTTCAGTTGGCTTCGCGCGGACCGAAACAGGCAGCAGAATCAGGGGCGTTGGCGTGAGAGATACGTGGTTGCGGCGGGTGGCGCGAAGGTGTGGGGGCAGCGGCGGGGGCTCCGCTCCACGCGGGCCGGGGACGGCCCGCTCCGCTGCCGCGGTGGCCGCAGCAGCGGTGCTGCTCGGCCAGCTGCTCGGCGGGCACCCCGCCGTAGCGCAGACAGCCGCGTTGCCGGGATCCGCGTACCCCCTCGTTCTGGACGTGGATCTGACGCCGAATCCGGTGTGCAGCGGCCCGGTCCGGGGCCGGGTGCAGATGTACGACCCCGCCGCGGCGAAGGCCGGCGCCACGGTGGAGTGGCGGGTGCTGGCCGGGCAGGAGCAGCTGGCCGGCGGGCAGACTGTCATGGACGCGAACGTGTCCGCGGCCGAGTTCAGCATCCCGTTCGACCGCGTTCCGGCGGCGAGCACGGCGCTGCAGTTCGACGCGCGCGTGCTCCACTCGTCGGACGGACGGGAGCCCGGCCCGTACGGAAAGGTCTGGCGGGACACCGTCCGGCGGGGCTGCGACCCGGTGCGCGTGGCATCCGTCGGCGACTCCGTCGTATGGGGGCAGGGTCTGGACCACGACCAGAAGTTCCCCTATCTGACGGGCGAGCTGCTCGGCCGCGAGACCGGCCGGGGACATCAGCACATGGACTACTCGATCTCCGGCGCGGTCCTCGACGCACCCGAACTGCCCGCGGGCAACGACGACGCCGGCTGCCTGCGCATGCAGGAGAAGCAGGACCCGGACGGCGACGGGGAAATGGAGTTCGGCGAGGTCACTCAGCAAATGCCCGACGTGTTCTGCCAGTTGGAACAGGCGGGCGCGCAGGCGCGGGCGGGCGGATACGGTCTCGATCTGGTCGTCGTCAACGGGTGCATCAACGACATCGACCCCTTCTTCGGCATCGGCGTCGGCATCACACCCGGCTCGAAGAAGCTGCCCGAGGCCGTGCGGCGCGAGTGCTCCGGCATCGGCGCGGCAGCCGAGAACCCGGCCAAGGATGTCCCGTACTTCAGCGGCGCCAAGGTCGGCTACGGCGGCCGCGGCATGCAGGCGGCGATCGAGAAGGCGCATTCGCTGCCGGGGCGGCCCAAAGTGCTCGTGGCCGACTTCTACTACGCGCTGAGCCGCAGCAGTTCGCCCGTCCCGGTGAAGACCTGCACGGCACCGGGGGTTGCCGTTGCCCGGCTGGCCGCCTGCAAGGGCGCGCTCGGCGGTGTGGCCGAGCGCTACGAGCAGTACACCCAACTGGCCAACGACGCCTACCGGCAGGCGGCCGCGGCGGCCAACGCCGCCTCCTCCGACGGCCCGTACGCGATTGCCGCCGACGGCCTGTTCTCCCGGGACAATGCCGTGCTCGCCCCGCACTCCAAGGTCTGGGCCACTCCGGTCTCCGACCCCGCGTTCCCGCTGCGCACGCGAGCCTGCCCGGAGCTCAGCGGGACTCCGGCGCAGTGTCTGTCCGCGGCCGTCGCCCATCCGGACATCGTCGGCGCCCGTCAGTACGCCGACGCTTTCCTCCTCAACCCGCGCCTGCGCCAGTGGTTCCACCTCCCGGCCGACGGCCCGCACGCGTTGCTGGACGCCCCGAAGGACGGGCATACCGGGAGCCCGCTTCGCCTGAGCGCGACCGTGGACGGGAAGGAGCCTCCGGCCGGATACAGCTATCGCTGGTACTTCGGTGACGGCACCCAGCAGGAGACCAGCGAGGCAACCGTCACCCATGTATTCGATGGGGAAGGACCCTTCCTGCCACGCCTGGTGCTGACCGCTCAGGACGGCCGGCAGGTTCTGAGCGAGGCCGCGGAACCCGTCACGGTGAGCTGACGGTCTCGCACGAAGGGGAGACTCGGGGGCGGTTCGCGGATGCGGGCCGCCTTCGAGCCGTCCCGGGCGCCCGCCCATTTCGTCGCCTTGACGATAACAGTTCCGGCTTATATCGTCCGACTGACGAAAAAGGGGGGAAGCTTTCATGGCCGACATCATCAAGCGCCTGGGATGGCGCCATCTCCGTACCGCGCCCACCGCCCATGTGCGCCACTTCCGGCGCGGGCGGCTCGTCCACGACGGGCCGGGACTGAGCTTCTGGTTCCGTGCGCTGACCGCAGCGCTTTCCGAAGTCCCGGTCGACGACCGGGAACTGGCCATGGCCTTCCATGCCCGCACGTCTGACTTCCAGGACGTCAGCGTGCAGGCGACGGTGACGTACCGGATCAGCGAACCGGCCACCGCCGCCGCCCGTCTGGACTTCTCGATCGATCCGGACACCGGCGTCTGGCGCGGCGCCCCGCTGGAACAGCTGTCCACCCTGCTCACCGAGACCGCACAGCAGCACGCGCTGGACGTCCTGGCCCGTACGCCGCTGGCGGCAGCCCTTGTCGACGGCGTCGCGGCGGTCCTGGAGCGGATCACCGACGGTCTGGCCGCGGAGCCCCGGCTGCCCGCCACCGGCATCACCGTGGTGGCCGTCCGCGTGGTCGCCCTCCGCCCAGAACCGGAGGTGGAACGGGCGCTGCGCACGCCCGCGCGCGAACAGATCCAGCAGGAGTCGGACCGGGCAACGTACGAACGCCGGGCCGTCGCCGTGGAGCGCGAACGCGCGATCGCCGAGAACGAACTGGCCAGCCGGATCGAACTGGCCCGCCGCGAGGAGCAGTTGGTCGAGCAGCACGGCACCAACGCCCGCCGCGAGGCCGAGGAGAATGCGGCGGCGGACGCCGTACGGTCCGAGGCCGAGGCCGCGCGCACGGTACGGCTGGCCAAGGCCGAGGCCGAAGCGGCACGCGAAGTCGGGCAGGCGCGGGCCCAGGCACAGGCCGCCTGGCTGCGGGTGCACGCCGAGGTGGACGCCGCCACTCTGCACGCGCTGGCCGCGACCCGGGTCGCCGAGAACCTGCCGCGCATCGACAGCCTCACCCTCTCCCCCGATGTCCTCACCGGCCTGCTGGCCAAGCTCGGCCGGGCCGACGGCGAGCAGTCGTGAGTCTCGCGCCGCGCGCGGTGCTGGTGCACCGGGCCACCGAGTACGAGGAGTTGCTCGCCCGGCACGGCACCCATGGCCAGGCCGACTTCTTCCTCTCCTCGCGCGGCCGGAGCATCCAGGAGGTGACCGAGCGGCATCACCGTGCGCGGCGGGCGCTCGCCGATGTGGCGGCGGCGGTTCCGCTGGCATGGCGGCAGACCAGGGTGGAACGCGCGGACCTCGACCGTTTCCTCTTCGGTCCCGAAGACGTGGTGGTCGTGGTGGGCCAGGACGGTCTGGTGGCCAACGCCGCCAAGTATCTGTCGGGTCAGCCGGTGGTGGGGATCGATACCGACCCCGGCCGCAACCCGGGCGTGCTGGTGCGCCACCGCGCGGCCGACGCGGCCAAGCTGCTCCCGGCGGCCGCGTCCGGCGGCGGCGTCGACGAACTCACCATGGTGGAGGCGGTCGCCGACGACACCCAGCGGCTGCTCGCCCTCAACGAGATCTACCTCGGCCCGCCGGGCCACCAGACCGCCCGCTACCGGCTGAGTACCGGTGCGGACGCCGCCCGCACCGAACCCCAGGCCTCCTCCGGAGTCCTGGTGGGCACCGGCACCGGCGCCACCGGCTGGCTGCGCTCCGTGTGGCAGCAACGCGGCAGCAGCCTGCCGCTGCCCGGTCCCGCCGACGCCCAACTGATCTGGTTCGTAAGGGAGGCCTGGCCGTCGCCCGCCACCGGCACCACACTCGTGGAAGGCGTACTGGCACACGCGGAACGGCTGCGGCTGACCGTCGAGTCGGACCGGCTGGTCGCGTTCGGCGACGGGATCGAGACCGACGCGCTGCACCTCACCTGGGGCCAGACGGTCCGTCTCGGCATCGCAGGCACCGCACTGCGGCTGCTCCACTGACCCAACCGGCGGCGCACTCGGGCCGGCGTCGGCGGTGGGTGCGGGCCGTCGGCGGTAGGCGCGGGCCCGCGTCAACGCAGGGCGCTGGCCCGCGTCGACGCCGGCGCGGGCCCGCAGCCGGTCCACTCGGCTGTACGGGCCCGCGCCTACCCCTCGTACGGCCGCCGGTACGCTGTTGTGTCTATGCGCCGCTTCCCCCACACCGGCCCCCTTCACCACAGGCGGCCCCTCCTGGCCGCCCTCGTCGTCGGTGCGGCCCTGTCCGGGGTCGCCGGCTGTGCGTCCGAGACCGGCGCACGGGACGGTGGCATGGCGCCCAGCCTCTCGCCGCCCATCAGCGCGCGACCGCTGTGGCCGCAGTACGCCCCACCGTCGCCGCCCGCGGCAGGCGAGACCAGCCCCTCGTACAAGCGGTACCTGACCGTCGACGGCATCACCGTGCCCGCGGGCGGGCTCAGGAAGGTGGCGGTGAAGGAGCTGCTGGAGAAGGACCCCAATGTGCCGCAGTTGGTACGGGCCGCGATGAAGAACTGTCCCGGCTCCGGCTGCGGTCTGCGCAACCCCGCCTACCGGGACCTGACCGGGGACGGCCGGGACGAGCTGGTGGTGGCGCTGGACGAGGAGTCGGCCGGGCTGACTCTGATTCAGGTCTACTGGGCCGTGGGCGGCACGGTGCGCCCGGTGCTGATCAGTTGGGGGCCGATCGGGCTGACCGGCGAAACGTTTGGTCACGACCTGGTGCTCACCTCGACCGGCGACGACGGCCGGTTCACCACCCGCTACCGGTGGAACGGCGCGGTGATGACCGCGGGCGTCCCCCAGGACCGGGCCGGCGACCCGACGGGAACGGGCTCAGGCACGGGCCCGAGCACGGGAACGGGCTCAGGCACGGGCACGGGTTCGTCCATGAGCCTGCAGAGCACGAGCCCGCCGACAAGGACACCCCGATGACCCCGATACCGCCGACGACGCCCTCCTTCGCCCCGCCCGGCTCCGCGGCCGAGGCGCATCTGCTGCTCGTCGAGGACGACGAGGTGATCCGTAACACCGTGCGGATGCTGCTGGAGCGCTACGGCTTCACCGTCTCCACCGCGGGCGACGGCCTCACCGGCCTGGAGATCTTCCGCGAGCGGCGCCCGGACCTGCTGCTGCTCGATGTGATGCTGCCCGAACTCGACGGAATCGGGCTGTGCCGCAGAATCCGTGAACTGAGCCTCGCGCCGATCCTGATGATGTCCGCACGCGGTGACGCACTCGACGTCGTGTCAGGGCTGGAGGCGGGCGCCGACGACTATGTCGTCAAACCCTGCGAGAGTGCCGTACTCGTCGCGCGGATCCGCTCACTGCTGCGCCGCGCCTCCTTCACCCCGGCCGCCGGCCCGGACCGCGAGAGCGAGGACGGCACGAGCACGCTGGTCTTCGGCGATCTGACCATCGACACCCGCGGGATGGAGGTACGGCGCGCGGGGCAGACGCTCGCCCTGACCCCGACCGAACTTCGGATGCTCCTCGAATTCGCGGCGTCGCCCGGCGTCGTTCTGGAGCGCCGTACGCTGCTCAGCCGGGTGTGGGACCACGCCTGGCACGGCGACACCCGCGTGGTCGACCTCCATGTACAGCGCCTGCGGGCGAAGATCGGCGCCGAACGGATCGAGACGGTCCGCGGCTTCGGCTACAAACTGCGGCGCTGAGATGGCACTGAGATGGCGGATCGCCGCCCTGGTCGCCGTGGCCATCTGCGCTGTCGCCGCAGCCGTCGGCGTGCTGGTCCACCACGCCTCGCGCGACCGTGAACTGTCGCAGGCCCGCGACAGCGCCCGTACGACCCTCGACCGGGCGGCCGTCACCTACGCCCGCACGGGCGCAGTGCAGGGCACGGGTGCCGCACTCGACGCGCCGGGCCTCCCCGGCGACTTGCGGGGGCTGGTGGCGAAAGGCCGCCAGGGAACGGAGTTCACCACCGCAGAGGAAAGGCCCGCAATGTGGGCTGCCCGTCCGGCAGGTGGCCGGGTGCTGTCCGTACGCGTCGATATGAGCACCACCATGCGGGACATCCGCGCCCTCGATACCAGCATCGCCTGGGCCAGTGTGATCACCACCGCGGTGGTGCTGCCGCTCGGCGTACTGACCGCCGGACGGATGAGCCGCCGGTTGCGCACCGCCGCCGGCACCGCCCGGCGTATCGCGGCCGGAGATCTCGATGCCCGGATCCGCGCCGCAACCCGCCCGCGCGACGAGATCGCCGAGATTTCCGCCGCCGTGGACACGATGGCCGCCGCTCTGCAGGAACGGCTGCGCGGTGAGCAGCGTTTCACCGCCGACGTCGCCCATGAACTGCGCACCCCGCTCATGGGCCTGGTCACTGCCGGCGAGCTGCTCCCCGAGGGGGAGGCGGCCGGCTATGTACGCGACCGTGTACGGGTACTGGCCGCGCTGGTCGAGGAACTGCTGGAGATCTCCCGGCTGGACGCCGGAGCGGAACAGGCGGATCTGTCCCGCTGCCCGGTCGGAGCCCTCGTCGAGGAGATCGTCGCCCGCGCCGGCCTGTCCGTACTCCTTCTCACGGAGGGGCCGTCCGCGGCGGGTGGGGAGGCAAAGGTCTGGACCGACGCGCGCCGGTTGGAGCGCATCCTCACCAATCTGATCGTCAACGCGCACCGGCACGGGCGTCCTCCGGTCACCGTCACGGTCACCGCGGACGGCCGCACCGTGACCGTCGAGGACCATGGCCCCGGCTATCCGGACACCATGCTCAGAGACGGGCCGCAGCGCTTCCGCACCGGAGCACGCGCCCGCGGCACCGGCCACGGGCTGGGGCTGACCATCGCGCTCGGCCAGGCCGAAGTCATCGGCGCCACCTTGAAGTTCACCAACGCACCTGCCGGCGGCGCCGTCGCCGTACTCCACCTCCCCGGCCCGGACACCGCGTGCGGGCCGGAGACGGAGACGGATACCCAACCGGCCGGCGGCCCGGGGCCGATACACAGCTGATACAACTCCGTGTCCCAGCCGATGTCTTCCTTTCGGTTGACAAAGATCTTCGGCGTCGAGGATGACGCCCATGCGTATCAGGCACAGTCCCGACCGGACCGCGGATCAGCTGACAGCGAGCTGGGCCGGTGCGGCCCGCGAAGCCGATACGGACGACGCGCTGAGAGAACCGGCGAAGACCGGCGACCGGAACAGCGGCGGGCGGCGCGGGCGCAGGAAGTCCGGGCGGTCGCGAAGGCCCAGGAAGCGGACGGGCTTTCGCCGGTTCGTCAGCTGGCGCAAGGCACTCGCCTGTGTGATCGTCCTGTGCGCCCTGGTGACCGGCGCGTTCACCGTTCTCTACTTCGCCATCGACATCCCCCGGGCCAACGATCTGGCGAAGGCGCAGAGCAACGTCTTTCTGTACAGCGACGGCTCCCGTCTCGCCCGGACCGGGGAGATCAACCGGGAGACGGTCCCGCTCGACCGAGTCCCGAAGGACGTGCGGTACGCGTTCGTCGCGGCCGAGAACAAGGACTTCTACAGCGACTCCGGCATCTCGCTGACCGGCACCGCCCGCGGCATCGTCAACACGCTGACGGGACAGGGCACCCAGGGCGGATCGACCATCACGCAGCAGTACGTCAAGAACTACTACCTCAGCCAGGAACAGACCGTCACCCGCAAGTTGAAGGAACTGGTCATCTCCCTGAAGGTCGACCGGAGCAACTCCAAGGACGACATCCTCGCCGGATATCTGAACAGCAGCTACTACGGCCGGCTCGCCTACGGCATCCAGGCCGCGGCCCGCGCCTACTACGGCAAGGAGGTCGAGGACCTCACTGTCGAGCAGGGCGCCTACCTCGCCGCGCTGCTGCAGGCACCCAGCCAGTACGACTGGGCCATCGCCGCCCCCGAGGCCAAACGGCTGGTGCAGCAGCGCTGGGGCTATGTGCTCGACAACATGGTCGGCGAGGGCTGGCTGGACAAGAACGAGCGGCAGCGGATGCGCTTTCCCGTGCCGCTGGCCCCCCAGCCCGGCGCGGGACTGTCCGGGCAGGCCGGCTATCTGGTGGACGCCGCCCGGCGGGAACTGACGGCCTCGGGCATCAGCGAACAGGAACTGGCAGGCGGCGGCTGGCGGATCACTCTCAACATCGAACCGGACAAACAGCGGGCACTGGAACAGGCGGTCCGGTCCGGAGACAGCGACAACGACAGCGACAGCGACAGCGACAGCGGCCAGCAGGCGCCGTCCGGCGCACCGGCGCAGGACCCGGACCGGCAGGCCGGAGCGGTTTCGGTGGATTCGCGGACCGGCCGCATCGTGGCGCTCTACGGCGGCCGCGACTACATGAAGCACTACCTGAGCAACGCGACCCGCTCCGACTACCAGGCAGGCGCGACCTTCGAACCGATTGCCTACGCCGCGGTGATGGAGGGCAAGAGGCAGAATCAGGGTGAGAGCGGCCTCAAACAGATCAGGCAGACCGCCGCAGACCTCGGCATCGCCCCGGACGCCAGCGGCTTCACGGCACCGCGCGCCACGGAGCTGGGACTGATGGGCGTCAGCCCACTGGAAATGGCCGGTGTCTACGCCTCCCTCCATCACCAGGGCAAGAAGGTCACGCCGTCGATCGTGAAGTCGGCGCAGCGCGGCGAGGAGCGCACCTCGCTGCCGGGCGCGGTGGGCGGCCAGGCAATCGACCCCGGGACCGCGGAGCTGGTCATCTCTGACCTCGGCTTCTCGCCCGTCCGTGGCATCGGTCGGCGCGGCGGCGTCGGGCCGGAGGTGGCGGGCAGGACCAAGCAGATCGTCACAGCGGCGTCGGGCCCCACCGACGACAGGAAGGCCGAGTGGTTCATCGGTGTCACCCCCGACCTCGTCACCTCGGTCGCCCTCTTCGGCGAGGACGCCAAGACGACGAAGCAGGTCAAGCTGCGGCACATCGGGGACGGCCACCCCGCCAGAATCTGGAACCTTTACACCGAACAGGCGCTGGGCAGGCAGCCCTCGGCCGTACCCGAGCCGGAGTACGGGAGCGGGAGCGGTGACGAGGCGGCGGACAGCGGTCAGTAGCCCTGCCCCGGAGACCAGGTGGCGGGTACGGACGCGGACCCGCCACCGCTGCTCAACCTCGGGGGCGCGCTGCCGTCAGGGGTGGTGGGGGGTGTTCGACAGGCGGTCCAGCCATTCGGCCATCAGTGCCGTCTCGGCGGTACTGAGCGCCGGGACGGGCGACCGGCGAACGAGGGCGGCCAGCCGGGCCGCCGCGGCCGGGAGCTGTGTTTCGTCTCCGCCGACGCCCGCGTCCGGCGCGCTCGGGGTGGCGTCGGGGCCGGACACGTCCGGGGTGAAGACGGCGGCGTGCACGGCGTCCCGTACGCGCCGCGAGGTGCTCTTGTCGGTGAACGTCGAAGGGCGGGATACGAGCATGAGGGCGACGCCGACGTTGGCCGACATGACGATCTGGGCGGCCAGTTCGGGGGCGAGGCGGAGCTTGCCCTGGGCTGCGACGCGTTCCAGGTCCCTGGTGAGGATCTGGTGGGACTCCAGCGCCGCGGCCGGTGGTGTGCGCATCGCGGGGGAATTCATCAGCCGGTACAGGTTCGGGTTCTGCAGGGCGAAGTCCACATGGGTGTCCCAGCCGTTGCGCAGGTCCTCGACGGGGTCCGTGCCGGGGCTGCGCTGCCGCTTTGTCGCCAGGTACTTGTCGAAGCCGTAGTCGACGACGGCCGACAGCAGGCCTTCCTTGTCCCCGAAGTGCCGGTAGAGCGCCGGGGCTCCCACCCGCGCGGCCTCACACACGGCCCGGGTGGAGACGTCCCCGTTCTCGGACCGCGCGACCAGCTCGGCCGCCACTTCCAGGATGCGTTCTCGGGTGCTCATCGGCAGGACGCTATCAAGGCCGGCGTAGCGCTGCTACGCGGACCGCGGACTCATGGTGTGCGTCGGTGCGAGGAGGTCCTGGAGCCCGATGCGGGTGAGGAACTGGGCGCGGATGCGGTCGGCGACGTCGCTGACCTCTTCGGAGCCGTCGTTCACGGGGTCGATGTGAACGCGGAAGGGACGGGTGCCGTGCGGGGTGTCGACGACTTCGACGATGGCGTCGGCGACCTGGGCGACGTCTGCGTCGGCGGGCGCGAGGACGGCCAGGCTGCTGGAGACCTGGTCCATCAGGCCGGCGTAGCGGGCCTCGTAGTCGGGGATGACGGTCTGCTCGGCGGGGTGGCCGCCGGTGGCGAAGTGGTTGGTGCCTGAGGTGAAGGAGCCCGGAACGATGATGGTCGTCTCGATGTTGAACCGTGCCAGCTCCGCGGCGTAGGAGACGGCGAGGGAGTCCATCGCGGCCTTGGCGGCGAAATAGGGGGCGAGGTAGGGCGGGGTGCCGCCCCGGGTGGAGGTGGATCCGATCCACACCACGAGGCCGTTTTCCTGGGCGCGCAGGTGGGGCAGTGCGGCCCGGTTGACGCGCTGGGTGCCGAGCACGTTCGTGTCGTAGACGGCGGCGAGTTCGGCCGGCGTGAAGGCCTCGCTGGGGCCGGTGACCATGTGGCCGGCGTTGTGGATGATCACGTCCAGCGAACCGGCCTCGTCCACCACGGTGCTGACAGCGACGTCGGCCGACTCCTGGGAGAGCACGTCGAGTTCGACCGTGCGCAGATCCACGTCGTGCTCGGCGGCGTAGGTCCTGGCATCGGTGACACGGTCGGCGTTGCGCCCCTCGGTGTTGCGCATCCCCGCGTAGACGGTGTGGCCGGCCCGGGCCAGCGCCCGTGCGGCCAGGGCCCCGAAACCGGAACCGGCACCCGTAATGACGATCGTCTTGCCCATGACGTGACTCCTCGGTCTGTTGAGCAGAAAAGGCTGGGAAGATGGCGATGGGGGGCGGGGGTCAGGCGATGCCGCCGTTGGCCCGCACGACCTGGCCGTTGACCCAGCGGCCGGGGCCGGCGAGGAAGGCGACGACCTCGGCGATGTCCTGCGGGGTGCCCAGGCGTTCCAGCGGTGTCTGGCCGGCCATCTTCGCGATGGTCTGCTCGTCCTTGCCGTCCAGGAACAGGGCGGTCGCGGTCGGCCCGGGGGCCACGGCGTTGACGGTGATGTCCCGTCCGCGCATCTCGCGGGCCAGGATCAGCGTCATTGCCTCGACCGCGCCCTTGGTGGCGGCGTAGGCGCTGTAGCCGGGCAGGGCCAAGGCCAGTACGGAGCTGGAGAAGTTGATGATCGCGCCGCCGCCGCGCAGCCGGCGTGCGGCCTGCTGGTCGACGACGAACGTCCCGCGGATGTTGGTGCGGTGCATACGGTCCAGGGTGTCCAGGTCGGTGTCGACCAGCGGCGCGAGTGTCATGACACCGGCCGCGTGCACGACCACGTCGACTCCGCCGTAGGTGTCCTCGGCGGCGTCGAAGAGTGCCGACACCGCGGCCTCGTCGGCCACGTCGGCGCGGAACGCGATCGCCTGCCCGCCGGCGGCGGTGATGGCGGCTACCGTCGCCTCGGCCTCGGTGTGGTTGCCCGCGTAGTTGATGACGACCGCGAACCCGTCGGACGCCAGCCGCTCGGCGCTCTCCCGGCCGATGCCGCGGGACCCGCCGGTGACGATCGCTACCCGGTGTGAAGTGGTGGACTGCTCGCTCATGGCCTTTGCTCCCTGTCCCGACCGAGGTGGCGTTCTCCACCCCCCGACGAAAGCAACGCTAACACCAATGCGTTATCAATGCTACCCCCTGGCGTAACGACGCTACGCCGGAAGTCGGCAGCCCGTACTGTGGCGCGAATGATCAGACACATACCGTTCGAGCGGCTGCACAACTTCCGGGATCTGGGGGGCTACAGCACCGCGGACGGCCACACCGTGCGGTGGGGCCGGCTCTACCGGTCCGACTCCCTGGCCAAGCTCGACGGCGCCGACCTCGACCGATTCCTCGCTCTCGAGGTGCGCACCGTGATCGACCTGCGCTACCCGTGGGAGATCGAGGCACGAGGCCGGGTTCCCGACCGCGAGGGGCTCGGCTACGTCAACCTCAGCGTGGAACACCGCCCCTACGACCAGGCGACCATCGACCCCGGCGTCGATCCCTGGCGCTTCCTCGCCGACCGGTACGCGGAAGTCGCACTCGACGGCGCCAAGGAGCTGCGTCAGGCACTTGAGGTCATCGCGTCGAACACCAGCGGCCCACTGGTGTTCCACTGCGCTTCCGGCAAGGACCGCACGGGACTGCTGGCCGCCCTGGTCCTCGCCCTCGTCGGGGTGGCCGAGGACGATATCGCCGCGGACTTCGCGCTCACGGAACTGGCCACGGACCGGCTGATCGCCGACTGGCGGGCCGCCCACCCCGAGCGGACCCTGACGTGGCCCGGCTACGGACGAGCGCCGGAAGAGATCATGCGGCTGTTCCTGGCCGATCTGTCCGCCACGTACGGATCCGTGTACGGCTACGCCGTCCGGCACCTCGGCGTCGACGACCACCTGATCGAACGACTGCGCACCCGGCTCCTGGAGGGCTGAGCCGCCCGGGCCGGGTGCACGCTGAACCCGGGCAGACCCCCGGGTTCAGCCTGTGGCAGTCAGCTGTCCCGGTCCGCGCCGGGCTCCCCGGACTCCGTGTCCCTGTCCTTGCCGGTGACGGACGGCGTCGCACCCGGGCCCGGCCGGTCCGTGGCGGCCGGGTCCAGGATGCGGTTCAGGAAGTTCCTGGTCCGCTCGTGCTGCGGAGCGCCCACCACCTGCGCGGCCGGGCCCTGTTCGACGATCACGCCGCCGTCCATGAACACCACCCGGTCGGCGACCTCCCGGGCGAAGCTCATCTCATGGGTGACGACCATCATCGTCATGCCCTCCCCGGCCAGCAGCCGCATCACCGCCAGCACCTCCCCCACCAGCTCGGGATCGAGCGCCGAGGTCGGCTCGTCGAAAAGCATCACCTCAGGGTCCATGACCAGTGCCCGCGCGATCGCCACCCGCTGCTGCTGTCCTCCGGAAAGCTGCGCGGGGTAGGCGTCGGCCTTGTCGGACAGCCCTACACGTTCCAGGTTCTCCCGCGCCACCTTCGCCGCGCGCGCCTTGTCCCGGCGCAGTACGCGACGCTGCGGCAACGTGAGGTTCTCGGTCACGTTCACATGCGGAAAGAGGTTGAACTGTTGGAAGACCATGCCGATACGGCGGCGTACCGCGTCGATGTCGACGTCGAGGTCGGTGACTTCCGTGCCGCCCACGAAGACCTGGCCCGCGCTGGGTTCCTCGAGCAGATTCACACAGCGCAGCAGCGTGGACTTGCCCGACCCGGACGGCCCGATGACACAGACCACCTCGCCCCGCGCGATGTCGAGGTCGATGCCCCGCAGCACTTCGTTGTCGCCGAACGATTTGTGCAGACCCCGGATCTCGATCTCCGGCCCGCCGGCCCCCGTGCTCTCCACTGTCTCCGCCTTCTGTGACATCTCGTCCTCACCTGGCCTTTTCGGCACGAGCCTCGAGGCGGCGTACCACGAAGCTCAGCGGAATCGTCACCAGCAGGTAGCACAGCCCCGCCACCAGGATCGGCGTCGAGTTCGCGGTCTGACTCGCCAGATCGCGGCCGAACTTGGTCAGCTCGCGCTCCTCCAGCGTCACGCCGAGGAACAGCACCAGCGACGAGTCCTTGAAGAGCAGTACCAGCTCATTCGTCAGCGGTGGAATCACGATCCTGAACGCCTGCGGGATGATCACCGACACCATCGCCCGGGCCCTGGAGAAGCCCAGCGAACGGGCCGCCTCCATCTGCCCCTTGGGCACGGCCTGGATACCCGCCCGAATCGTTTCTGCCATGTAGGCCGCGGCCACCAGTCCAAGACCGAGCGCGACCTTCCCGTACACACCGCCGGGGATCTGCGTTCCGGGGAACGCCAGCGGCACCGCCACACCGACGAAGATGAAGATCAGCAGGGCGGGCAGGCCGCGGAACAGCTCGATGTAGATGCTCGCGACCCAGCGGTACGGGGCCACCGACGACAACCGCATCAGCGCGATGATCAGGCCCAGCACCAGGCCGAAGATGAATCCGGAGAGCGTGTACACCACGGTGTTGCGCAGCGCCGTGGTGATGATGGCCGGGAACAGCTCTTTGGCGAGGTCCTTCTGCGCGAACTGGTTCTGCAGCCGGTCCCAGTCGGCCAGAACGCCGATCAGGACCAGTACCGCCACGAACACCGCGTACTGGACGCCCTGCCAGACGCGGCGCCGCTGCCGCCGGGTCAGCCGAGAGGTCACGACTTGGCCTTGGGCAGCGGACCGATCCACTGCTGGTACAGCTTGTCGTACGTGCCGTCGGCCCGGGCGTCCGTGACCGCCTTGTTGATCGCCGCCAGCAGCTTGGCGTTGCCCTTCTTCACCGAGAAGCCGTACTGCTCACCTGTCTCGATGTTCTGGCCGAGGACGAACTCGGCCGCGTTCGCCTTGTCCTTCAGCCAGCCCTGGACGACCGGGTAGTCAATGACGACGGCGTCGACCTGGCCGGTGCGCAGCCCGTTGAGCACCGCGTCCGAACTCTCGAAAGCGACCGGGTCGAAACCCTGGTCCTTGGCGTAGCTCTCGCCGGTCGTCTCCGCCTGGGCGCCGAGCTTCTTGTGCTTGGCCTTGATGTCGGCGAGCGACGTCACTCCGCTCTTCTTCGTCGCCAGCAGCGCCTGAGTGGCGTCGAAGTACGGGACGGAGAAGTCCACGTTCTTCTTGCGCTCAGGGGTGATCGTCATGCCGGCGGCGGCCAGATCGCACTCGCCGGAGTTGAGGAAGGCACCGGTCTTGAAGTTCTCGAACGGTGTGTCGAGGATCTTCTGCTCGACCTTCAAATTCTTGGCGACCAGATCGATGAGGGCCACGTCAAAGCCGACGACCTTGCCGTTCTGCTCGAACTGGAACGGCGGATAGGGCAGGTGGGTGCAGGTGGTCAGCTTGCCCTTCGCGACCACGGGGACGCCGCCCGCCGCCTCACCGGGGCCGTCACCGCCGGAGGAACAGCCGACGGCAAGGAACATCCCGGCCGCGACAGCACCAACGGTGACGCGGGCCCGGCGGGTAGAGCGAGTGCGACGAGCACCGACCGACCACAACACAGCAGACCTCCAACGGAGCGGGTGGGTGACGGACAGAACGGGGAGCCACCCGTCGAGATCGTAAAGCACACGGGCCGTGGGGTGACGGAGCTGTCCACGACACGGACCTGGTCAGGACGGTCGGGCAGGCAATAAGTCCGTGGTCCATACCAAGGCCTTGACAGTCCCTTAGTTCACTTCTTAAATCACGTAGTGAACTAAGTACCCCCCACCTCGGTCGGCGCATCCCATCCGCGCGTCCCCTTTGCGCCCCTGTCTGTCATATGCATGACAGACCCCTTCCTCTTCATGCACCGGAAGGGAGAGTCATGGACTCCCCACGCTTGTCACGGCGCTTGTTGCTGTCTGTTTCTTCGGCTCTTGCCCTCGTGTCGCTCAGCACCGGCCTGGCGAACGGTGAACCCGCGCCGGCGGTCGCCGCCGCGCCCGCCGCAGTGCCCGCAGCCGTGCCCTTCTCCGACGACTTCGACGGTCCCGCGGGCTCCGCCGTCGACGCCGCCAAATGGCAGATCGAAACCGGCGACAACGTCAACAACCACGAACGGCAGTACTACACGGCCGGCAACCACAACGCCGCTCTCGACGGGCAGGGCCATCTGGTCATCACCGCCCGCCGGGAGAACCCGGGCAACTACCAGTGCTGGTACGGCAGATGTGAGTACACCTCCGCCCGGCTGAACACCGCCGGCAGGTTTACCCGGGCGTACGGACATGTCGAGACCAGGCTGAAGGTGCCACGCGGCCAGGGCATGTGGCCCGCCTTCTGGATGCTGGGCCATGACATCGGCCAGGTCGGCTGGCCCGGCTCCGGCGAGATCGACGTCATGGAGAACGTCGGCTTCGAACCCTCCACCGTCCACGGCACCCTCCACGGCCCCGGTTACTCCGGCTCCGGCGGCATCGGCGCCGCCTACACGCTGCCGGACGGCCAGGTCGCCGACGCCTTCCACACCTTCGCCGTCGACTGGGCTCCCGACTCCGTGACCTGGTCCGTCGACGGCACGGTCTACCAGCGGCGTACGCCCGCCGATCTCGGCGGCCGTACCTGGGTGTTCAACAAGCCCTTCTTCCTGATCCTCAACCTCGCGGTCGGCGGCTACTGGCCCGGCGACCCCGACGGCAGCACCGGCTTCCCCCAGCAACTCGTCGTCGACCATGTGCGGATCAGCACCAGCGACAGCCCCGTACACCGGCAGACCTGACCCCTCCATCCCCACCCCTCACCGAGCCGTCCCACCGGCTCATGTGCACAGGAGAAACCGTGCTCAGATCGCAGCGAACGCCCGGAGCGGGTCGCCACAGCTTCACCCGCGCCCGCCCCACACATCCCCTCGTAGCCGCCTTCATCGTCGTGGCCTCGGCCGGTTCGGTGCTGGCTGCCGTCCCGACCACCCAGGCGGCCACCCCGCTTCGGGCGGCCGCCACCGCCGCCGCGCTGCCCTCCGGCTGGGCCACCGTGGTGAACAGCGGCAGCGGCAAGTGCCTGGACGCGCGCTCGGCCGCGACCGTGAACGGCACCGCCGTCCAGCAGTACGCCTGCAACAACTCCACAGCCCAGCAGTGGAGTTTCAGCGCAACCAGCGACGGCTTCGTGCGGATCAACAACCGCAATGACGCCAACCAGGTGGCGGACGTGAGCGACGTGTCCACCGCCGACAACGCCGCGGTGCATCTGTGGACGTACGGCGGCGGCGACAACCAGCAGTGGCAGGCCGTGGACGAGGGCGGCGGCGCGTACCACTTCGTCAACCGCAACAGCGGCAAGTGCCTGGATGTCCCCTCCGCCTCGACGGCCGACAGCGTCCAACTCGTGCAGTACACCTGCAACGGCACGGCGGCCCAGCGGTTCCAGGTCACGCCCGTCACCACCGCGCCCAGTGACGTCGATCTCGGTCCGAACGTGGTCGTCTTCGACCCGTCGATGCCGTCCTCGACCATCCAGAACCGGCTCAACTCGATCTTCCAGCAGCAGGAGACCAACCAGTTCGGCTCCCAGCGCTACGCGATCATGTTCAAGCCGGGCACCTACAGCAATGACGTCAACGTGGGCTTCTACACCCAGGTTCTGGGCCTCGGCCAGTCGCCCGACTCGGTGACGATCAACGGTGCGGTGCATGTCGAGGCCGACTGGTTCCCGCCGCAGAACGCCACCCAGAACTTCTGGCGCGGTGCCGAGAACCTCTCGGTGAACCCGACGGGCGGCACCGACCGGTGGGCGGTGTCCCAGGCGGCTCCGTACCGGCGCATGCACGTCCGCGGCAATCTCGCGCTGGACGACGGCGGCTGGGCCAGCGGCGGCTTCATGGCCGACACCAAAATCGACGGGCAGGTGCGGTCCGGTACGCAGCAGCAGTGGCTGACTCGCAATTCCCAGCTCGGCAGCTGGACCGGCGCCAACTGGAACATGGTCTTCGTCGGCAGCCAGGGCGTCCCGGCCACGAGCTTCCCCAGCCCGCCCTACACGACCGTGAACCAGAGCCCGACCGTCCGCGAGAAGCCCTTCCTGTACGTGGACAACGCCGGCGCCTACAAGGTGTTCGTACCGTCCCTGCGGGCCAACTCCTCGGCCACCACATGGGCCGGCGGCAACGCCGCCGGCGCCTCACTCGGCATGGACCAGTTCTTCGTCGTGAAGGCCGGCGTGACCGCCGCACAGATCAACGCCGCACTGGCCGAGGGGAAGAACCTGCTGGTCACCCCGGGCGTCTACCATCTGAACCAAACTCTGCGGGTGACCCGCCCCGACACCGTGATCCTGGGGCTCGGCCTCGCCACCTTCGTCCCGGACAACGGCGTCACGGCCATGACGGTCGCGGACGTCGACGGCGTCAAGGTCGCGGGCATCCTCTTCGACGCCGGTACGACCAACTCGCAGACCCTGATGGAGGTAGGCCCGGCCGGCTCCTCCGCCGGCCACTCGGCCAACCCGACGTCCCTGCACGACGTCTTCTTCCGGGTCGGTGGCGCCGCGGTGGGCAAGGCGACCACCAGCCTGGTGGTCAACAGCGACAACGTCATTGGCGACCATATGTGGATCTGGCGCGGTGACCACGGCACCGGCATCGGCTGGAACACCAATACGGCGGACACCGGACTTGTCGTCAACGGCGACAACGTAACCATGTACGGGCTGTTCGTGGAGCACTACCAGAAACACCAGACGATCTGGACCGGCAACGGCGGGCGCACGTACTTCTACCAGAACGAGATGCCGTACGACCCGCCCAACCAGGCCGCCTGGATGAACGGCTCCACCCAGGGCTATGCCGCGTACAAGGTCGCCGACTCGGTCACCAGCCACCAGGCGTTCGGGCTCGGAAGCTACTGCTTCTTCAACGCCAATCCGAGCGTGACCGCCGAGCACGCCTTCGAGGTCCCCGACAACCCGAATGTGCGCTTCCAGAGCATGGTGACCGTATCGCTCGGTGGCACCGGAACGATCCGCCATGTCATCAACGGCCGGGGTGGTCCTTCCAACTCCTCGACCAATGTGGCCAATCTCGTCAGCCATCCCTGACCCGTACTTCCCGCCGCACACCGGCCGGTCCGGATCCGACAGCCGTCGCGTCCGGACCGGCCCTCTCCGCACGGAAAGGTGGTTTCCGGATGCACAGAATCAGAAGCGGCTCGGCACGGATCGGCTTACGGGTGCTCCTGCTGCTGGCAATCCTCCTCGGCCTGAGCGCCGCTCCCGCGTACTCCGACACGATGGTCCTGCACGCCCCGCAGGCACCGCAGGCACCGCAGGAACCGGCGTTCAAGGTGATCGCCTTCTACAACGGGACCTGGGACGCGGCCCACATCAGCTTCGTCAAGGAAGCCAATCAGTGGTTTCCCCAGACCGCCGCACGAAACAACTTCTCGTACACCTCGACCAACAACTGGGATCTGCTCAGCAGCATCACGCGGGACCAGTACCAGGTGGTGCTGTTCCTGGACGATCGGCCGCAGACGGCAGCCCAGCGCTCGGGGTTCGAGCGGTACATGCGGGCCGGCGGGGCCTGGATGGGATTCCACGTTTCCGCATTCACCACCAACGCGCAGGAATGGCCCTGGTACCACAACCAGTTCCTCGGCAGCGGCAACTTCAAGTCGAACACCTGGGGGCCGACGACCGCGGTGCTGCGAACCGAGGACAGGACGCATCCCTCGACCGTGGGACTGCCCGCCACCTTCACCTCGTCGGTGAGCGAGTGGTACAGCTGGCAGAACGACCTGCGCGACAACCCGGACATCAAGATCCTCGCGTCCGTCGACCCGATGAGCTTCCCGCTGGGCACCGACCCCAACCAGTCCTGGTACAGCGGCTATTACCCGATCCTGTGGACCAACACCACATACAAGATGCTCTACGCCAACTTCGGCCACAACGCCATGGACTACGGCACGGGGACGACGCTGTCCTCCTCGTTCGCCAGCGAGACACAGAACCGGTTCCTGGTGGACGGCCTGAAGTGGCTGGGCGGCGGTGCGGGTGATCCGGCGCCGACCGATCCGATATCCGAGACCGCGTGGTATTCACTCGCCGGCAGCGCGAACGGCGCCTGTGTGGACGCGCGCGGAGCAGCCACCGCCAATGGGACCGCAATCCAGCAGTACATGTGCAACCAGACCGCGGCTCAGCAGTATCAATTCCGCTCCGCTGACAGCGGCTTCATGCGCATCGGCGTCCGCAACAACAGCCAGCAGGTCATCGATGTGGCCAATGTGTCGACCGCCGACAATGCTCCCCTCCAGCTGTGGTCCTACGGTGGCGGCGCCAATCAGCAGTGGAAGCCGGTGCGGGAGCCCTCCGGGCGCTATCACTTCGTCGCGCGGCACAGCGGAAAGTGCCTCAGCACGCCTGCTTCCCCGGCGAGCGGGGTCCAGCTGATCCAGCGTTCCTGCGACGACTCGGCCGCCCAGAGCTTCCGGCTCACCGCACAGCCCTGACGGCCCAGGAGCGAGCGAGCCGCCGTGCGACGGTCATGAAGCGCGCGGCGGTCCCGGGCCGGCCGACCGCTCTACTCCCCCGCCGCGTCCCGCAGGGCGTCGATCAGCCCGCGCAGCGCGGGCTGGGGAAGCGAGGTCTCCCGTACTGCCGCGTAGATGCCGCGGACCGGCTCGGGGCCGCGGACCTTGCGTACGACGACACCGGGGTGCCGGTTTCCCAGTCCGATGAGCGGCATCAGGCTGATTCCGAGGCCCGCGGCGACGAAGCCCTGCGCTGTGGCGTAGTCCTCGCTCTCCACCACGAAGTTGGGAGTGAAGCCGGCCGCGGCGCAGGCGTCGAGCACGATCTCGAGGCAGGGGCCGACCGGCCATTCGTTGCCGACCCACGGCTCGTCGGCGAGGTCCGCCAGATCGAGTACGCGTTTCGCGGCGAGGTGGTGACCCTTGGGCAGCACGGCCCGGTAGGGGTCGTCCAGCAGGTGCACAAGGCGGATGTCGTCGCGCGGCCGGTCACGGGGGTGGACCACGACGGCAAGATCGGCGCGGCCCTGCTTCACCTCGGGCAGCGGGTCGTCGGGGTCGATCAGCTTGAGGTCGACCCGTACGCCCGGAAACTCACGGCGGAGCCCGGCCAGCGCCGGAGCCACCAGCGTGGCGCCGGCCGTGGCGAAGTAGCGGATCGAAAGCCGACCCGTGCGCCCCTCCCGCAGGTCCGCGAGCGCTGTCTCCGCCTCCGCAAGGTTCTTGCTGATGATGGCCGCGTGCTCGGTGAGCAGGCGGCCTGCGGCCGTCGGCTGCACGCCCCGGCCGACCCGTTCCAGCAGCGCCGTTCCGGCCTGCTTCTCCAGCGCTGCCACCTGCTGGCTGACGGCGGACGGCGTATAGCCGAGATTCGCCGCGGCCGCGGTCACCGAACCGCTGGTCACCACGGCCCTCAGGACCTGCATGCGTCGCACATCAAGCATGTAGGAGAGGTTAACGAACCATGCAGCACTTTTCACTAGTCGTACAGCGCCGGCTGAGGCACGGTGGACACCGGACGAGCGAAGAGGGAGACGAAACGTGTTCAGCGGCGGACGTGGAACGTTGGTACGGATGGGCGTGCTCGCCCTTCTGTGGGGATCGGGCTTCCTCTGGATCAAACTGGCCCTGAACAACGGTCTGTCGCCCGTCCAGATCACCTTCACCCGCTGCGCACTGGGCGCACTGGTCCTGGTCGCGCTGTGCTTCTCCGCACGTCAGCGCCTCCCTCGCGCCCGTGCGACCTGGGGCCATCTCATCGTGGCCGCGTTCTTCTGCAACGCGTTGCCCTTCGCCCTGTTCAGCATCGGCCAGCAGACCGTCGACTCCGGAGTGGCGGGCGCTCTGAACGCGACAACTCCCTTGTGGTCCCTGCTGATCGGCATCGCCATCGGCGCGGAACGCCGACCCCACCCGGTCCGCCTGGGCGGGCTCCTCCTCGGATTCGCGGGCACGCTGCTGATCTTCGCGCCGTGGCAGCAGAGCGGACTCGCGAGCTGGGGCGCCCTGGCCATCCTCGCGGCGGCGGTGAGCTACGCCGTCGCGTTCGCCTACATGGGACGCAAGCTCACCGGCAAGGGCACCGCCCCCCTCGCGCTCTCCGCGGCGCAGCTTCTCACCGCGACGGGCCTGAGCACGCTCGCTCTGCCCGCCGGCGGCCTCGAGTCGGCGCACATCAACCTGGTCGGCGTGACCGCTGTCGTCGTTCTGGGGATCTTCGGCACCGGATTCACCTTTGCCCTCAACTACCGGCTCATCGCCGACGAAGGAGCGACCAGCGCCGCCACGGTCGGCTATCTGCTGCCGGTGGTCTCGATGGCGCTGGGCGCGATCGTGCTGAGTGAGGAGCTCACGTTCCGGGTCGTCGCGGGAATGGTCGTGGTGCTTGTGGGTGTCGGCCTGACCCGGTGGCGGAAGCGAACGCCGGTGCCATCGGCAGAGGTGACGGGGGAGACGTCGCTCAGCCGGCAAGCCGCGGCGTAGTGGTGCGGTGCCGGGCTCCCGGCCCGGCAAGCCGCACCACGAGGTAAGGGCCGTAGCGGCTTAAGCAACTGACCGACCGGACAGTCCATGCAACAATGCTCCGGCAGCCGCTACCCGCCGGTAACGTAGCCGCCCGCCCCGCCATGCCCTGCCCTGCCCAGCCGTCCCGCGAAGGCACACCGCGATGTCGTACTACCCTCCGCCGCCCTCATATCCCGAGCAGCCAGGACAACCCCACCACTCCTGGCAGGCGCCGCCCCCGCCCCCCGTGCCGCCGGCCGATCCCCGCCGCGAGATACGCGCGCTGAGCGCCGCGTACCAGCGCCTGCGTCGTGTGGCGAGCCTGACCGCCCTCGGGTACTTCGTGCTGTTCCTCCTGCTCTCCGCATATCTGCCGGGGCTGATGACCACCAAGATCACCGGTGGTCTCACCATCGCCCTCATGCTCGGCCTGATCCAGCTGCCGGTGACCCTCATAGCCGTCGCCGCGTACGAGAAGTCCGCGCGCCGCCGGGTCGACCCGCTCGCCGAAGCCGTACGTCTCCAGGCCGACCCGACCACCGAGGGAGCACGCCGATGAGCGGATTCGGCTCCGAGGCCCAGACCATGTCCTTCGTCGCGTTCATCGCGGTGATCACAGTGACCCTGCTGCTGTGCGTGATGACCGGGCCCGACCGCGAAGACCTGGACGAGTTCTACACCGGCTACCGCTCCCTGACCCCCATGCAGAGCGGACTCGCCATCGCCGGCGACTACATCTCCGCCGCGAGTGTGCTGGGCACCATCGGTGTCATCTCGCTGGTCGGCCAGGACGGACTTGTCCTCGCCCTCAGCACGGCCCTCTCCCTGGTGCTGCTGATGTTCCTGCTGGCCGAGCCCCTGCGTAACGCGGGCCGGTTCACCATGGGCGACGTACTCACCCGCCGCGCCCCGAGTCCCGCCGTCCGCATCACCGCATGCCTCGTCACGCTCACCGCACTCTTCCCGTTGCTGATCTTCCAGCTGGCGGGCGCCGGCGATCTGCTGGCCTTCGTCCTCGGCATGGACTCTGCCGGATTCAAGACCGTCTCCATCGTGATTCTCGGCCTGCTGATGATCATCTACGCGGCCATCGGCGGTATGAAGGGCACCGCCTTCATCCAGATCGTCAAGACCGTGGTGCTGTTCGCCGCGGCAGTCGCGATCGCCGCGCTCATCCTGCACCGCTTCGACTTCAGCATCCCCTCGCTGCTGGACGCCGCGGCACGCGGAAGCGGTGCGGGCGATGCCTATCTCACACCGGCGCTCCAGTTCGGCGGCGACGGACTCGACATGATCAGTGCCCAGCTGACCGTCGTCCTCGGCGCGGCGTGCCTGCCGCACATCACGATGCGTATGTTCAGCTCCCGCAGCGCACCCGCCGTGCGGCGCTCCATGTCCTGGGCCGTCTCCACCGTGGTCATCATGTGTGTGCTCAGCGCCGTGATCGGCTTCGGAGCCGCCGCGATCGTCGGCCGCCAGCAGATCACGGCCGCCGATCCGCAGGGAAAGACCTCGATCCTGCTGGTCAGTCAGGCGATCATGGGCACCGAGGTGTCCACCTTCGAGACGCTGCTGTTCACCGCGATGGCCACCGCGATCTTCCTGACGCTGCTGGCCTCCGTCGCCGGCATCACGCTCGCCTGTGCCAACACGCTGGCCCACGACCTCATCACACACGGTCTGCGAGGCAAGCAGGTACTGCGCGACAGCACCGAGATGACGATCGCCCGCACGACAGCCGCGGCAGTCGGTCTTGCCGCGATCTTCCTCGCGGCCGCTTCCCGGCACGTGAATCTGCAGGCGATGGTCACCCTTTCCTTCTGCATCGGCGCCTCGGCGGTCGCACCCGCCCTCGTCTACAGCCTCTTCTGGCGTCAGTACAACCGCACCGGGCTGCTGAGCACCCTCATAGGCGGCGCGCTGAGCGTCCTGATTCTCATCACCGGCACCACGCTCGTCTCCGGATCCCCCCAAGCCATCTTCCCGGACGACGACTTCACCTGGTTCCCGTACACCACCACGGGCCTCGTCTCCATCCCGGTCGGATTCCTCGCCGGCTGGCTCGGCACCGTGCTCACCCGCAACAAAACGAGGGTCGGCGGCCTGCCGGAGTACGACTACGACGCGGTCGAGGCCTCGATCCTGGCCGACGCCGCACCGCCCCGTGGATGATCACTGGTGACCACGCGACAGCGTCGCGCGCCCAAGAATCGGAGTCGTACCCATGGCACGCACTTTCACCGTTTCGGACAGCATCGTCATCGACGCCGACCCGTCGACGATCTACGCGCAGGTCAGCAACCCTGCGCTGATGGGCCGCTGGAGTCCCGAGAACCGCGGCGCGGCGGTGCGCGACGGCCGTGAGCAGGCGTACGTGGGTATGGTCTTCGACGGTTACAACAAGCGAGGAGCCCTTCGCTGGACGACGCGGTGCACGGTGACCGCGGCGGATCCGGGTGAGCGGTTCGCGTTCCGGGTGCACGCCATAGGCAAGCGCCGGCCGGTGATGCCCGGCCGTATCGCCACCTGGGAGTACCGCTTCGAGGCGGTCGACGGCGGGACCCGGGTGACCGAGACCTGGACCGACGACCGGCGGTCCTGGCCGGACTTCCTGGCCCACGCGTTCGACAAGGCCGCAACCCGCGGGCACACGTTCGCCGACTTCCAGCGCCGGAACATCCGGACCACGTTGCGCAATCTCAAGACGGCGATGGAGCCGACGGCCGCCTGACCGACGTCTGCGCCCTCGTCCGGCAAGGGCGAGGGCTCGACCTCAGCCGGTGGGGAGCCCGGCCGCGGAGCTCGCCAGCGCGTCCAGCACCGGCCGGATCAGCGGGTGCAGCTCCGCTCCGCGGCGTACGGCGGCGAACACCCGGCGGGTCGCGGCCGGGCCCGCCACCGGTCGTACGACGGTGTCCTTGAGCTCCATCCCGCGCAGCGCAGAGCGCGGCACCAGCGCCACGCCTGCGCCGGCTCCGGCCAGCGCGACGACGGCGCGGAAGTCGTCCGAGGAGTGCACCAGACGGGGCTGGAATCCGGCGAGTTCGCAGGCGAGCAGCACCATGTCGTGGCAGGGATTGCCGGGGTAGGGACCGATCCAGTCGCTGTCCGCGAGCTCGGCGAGCTCCACCCGATCGCCCGCGCCGAGAGGGTGGTCGGCGCGCAGGACGGCGTCGAAAGGCTCCGCATACAGCGGCACGCGGGCCAGCCGCCGATCGCCCTCGCCGGGTGCGCCCCGATACTCGACCGCGACGGCCAGATCCGCCTCGCCGTCGAGCACCAGCGGCAGGCTCTCGTCGCCCTCGGCGTCGCGTACCCGTACCCGGATGTCCGGATGGTCCACGGCGAGGCGCCCTATGGCCGGGGCGACGACCTCGGCGATGCCCGTGGCGAACGCGGCGACGGTGACCTCACCGGCCGCGCCGCCCGCGTAGGCCGCGAGCTCCGCCTCGGCCCGCTCCAGCTGCGCGAGCACGGCATGGGTGTGGGCCAGCAGGATCTCTCCCGCGGCCGTCAGCCGTACGCCCTTGCCGCTGCGGATCAGCAGGGCATGGCCGGTCTCCTGCTCGAGCGCGTTGAGCTGCTGGGAGACGGCCGAGGGGGTGAGGTACAGCGCGGAAGCCGCGGCGGTCACCGTTCGGTGGTCCGCCACGGCCCGCAGGATACGCAGCCGCCGGGGGTCGATCACCCAGCCATTTTGCCAGCCTCAGTCAGCCCTTCAGCGCCTGGCGTGCGTCGATGAATGCGGCGACGGCCCGCTCCACGTCCTCGGTGGAGTGCGCGGCGGAGAGCTGGACCCGGATCCTGGCCTGGCCCATCGGGACGACGGGGTAGGAGAAGCCGATGACGTACACGCCGCGCTCCAGCAGGAGTTCGGCCATCCGGCCGGCCTCTGAGGCGTCGCCGATCATGACGGGGGCGATAGCGTGGTCGCCGGGCAGGATGTCGAAGCCCGCCTCGGTCATCTTGGTACGGAAGAGGGTCGTGTTCGCGTTCAGCCGCTCGCGCAGATCGCCGGCGGACTCCAGCAGGTCGAGGACCTTGAGGGAGGCGGCGGCGATCACCGGGGCGAGGGAGTTGGAGAAGAGGTACGGGCGGGAGCGCTGGCGCAGCAGGGCGACGATCTCGGCGCGGGCGGCGACATAGCCGCCGGAGGCACCGCCGAGCGCCTTGCCGAGGGTGCCGGTGATGATGTCGACGCGATCCATGACGCCGTGCAGCTCGGGGGTGCCGCGGCCGCCGGGGCCGACGAAGCCGACGGCGTGCGAGTCGTCGACCATGACCATGGCGTCGTAGCGGTCGGCGAGGTCGCAGATCTCGGCGAGCGGAGCCACATAGCCGTCCATGGAGAAGACGCCGTCGGTGACGATGAGGCGGCGGCGGGCGTCCTGAGTCTGCTTGAGCTGCTGCTCCAGGTCGGCGAGGTCTCGGTTGGCGTAGCGGTGGCGGCGGGCCTTGGACAGCCGGATGCCGTCGATGATGCTGGCGTGGTTGAGGGCGTCGGAGATCACCGCGTCCTCGGGGCCGAGGACGGTCTCGAAGACACCGCCGTTGGCGTCGAAGCAGGAGGAGTAGAGGATCGTGTCCTCCTGGCCGAGGAACGCCGACAGGCGCGCCTCGAGCTCCTTGTGGACGTCCTGGGTACCGCAGATGAAGCGGACGGAGGCCATGCCGTAGCCCCAGCGGTCCAGCGCTTCCTTGGCGGCGGCGACGACCTCGGGGTGGTCGGCGAGGCCGAGGTAGTTGTTGGCACAGAAGTTGAGTACGTCACCGGAAGCGACGGACACGGAGGCGCTCTGCGGCGTGCCGATGACGCGCTCGGGCTTGTAGAGACCGGCGGCGCGGATCTCGTCGAGGGTGGTACGGAGATCGTCGCGGACGGACGCGTACATGGTGGGGCTCCTTACGAAAAAGCTCGGACGAGAGGCTCAGACGGTCCAGTCGAGGATGATCTTGCCGCTGCGGGCGGTGGCAGCCTCGTCGAAGGCTGCGTCGAAGTCCTGGTAGCCGTAACTGCCGGTGATCACCGGGCTGAGGTCGAGTCCGCTCTCGAGCAGCACGGTCATCGCGTACCAGGTCTCGAACATCTCACGGCCGTAGATCCCCTTGATCGTGATCATCGAGGTGACGATCTTCGACCAGTCGACGGCGAACTCCTGCGCGGGCAGGCCCAGCATGGCGATACGTCCGCCGTGGGTCATGTTGTCGACCATGTCCCGCATGGCTTCCGGGCGGCCGGACATCTCCAGGCCGATATCGAAGCCCTCCTTGAGTCCGAGCCGCCGCTGTGCTTCGGCGATATCGCTCTGGGCGACGTTCAGCGCGAGGGTGGCACCGGCCTTGCGGGCCAGCTGGAGCCGGGACTCGCTCACATCGGTGATCACGACATTGCGCGCGCCGGCATGCCGGGCGACGGCGGCGGCCATGATCCCGATCGGTCCCGCGCCGGTGATCAGTACGTCCTCGCCGACCAGCGGGAAGGAGAGCGCGGTGTGCACAGCGTTCCCGAACGGGTCGAAGATCGCGGCGATGTCCAGGTCGACCTTCGTCCGGTGCACCCACACATTGGAGGCGGGCAGCGCGACGTACTCGGCGAAGGCACCGTCGCGGCCGACGCCCAGGCCGATGGTGCTACGGCACAGATGACGGCGGCCGGCGAGACAGTTGCGGCACTTGCCGCACACCAGATGCCCCTCGCCGCTCACCACGTCGCCGACCGCGATGTCCTCGACGTCCGCGCCGACGCGGGCGACTTCACCCACGAACTCGTGGCCGAGGACGCGGGGCGTGGTGACGGCCTGCTGGGCCCAGCCGTCCCAGGACCTGATGTGCAGATCTGTGCCACAGATCCCGGTGCGCAGCACCTTGATCAGCACATCGCCTGCGCCGGTCTCCGGCTCCGGCACGTCCATGAGCCACAGCCCGGGCTCGGCATGCTGCTTGACAAGTGCCTTCATCGGGGCGGCTCCAGGCATCGTGGTGGGGCTGACCGGAGACAGTGCCGACGGCACCGGTCAGTGGACCTGCACCAATGTGCCCAGCTGTGACTGCAGAGTCCATCGAGGATTTCTTAAGCGGGCCAACAGCAGAGCTTCATGCAGGTCGGCCGGGTGAGAGCAACACGGTGTACGGCGAACGGGGACCGCACAGTGCAAGGCTTCCCGGAACTCCGGCTCCGCCCATTGGATCAGCTCCGGGTCTCGGTCGCACCTCATCGGGGGCCGGCACGTGCTGCTCAGCCGTACCCGCCGCGGTTACTCGCGCGGGGATCTGCTCCCCGCCTGGTCCGGGTGTGAGCCTGAACGAGGACGTCGGGGAGCACCTGGCCGGGCCGGCGGGAGCGCTCGTCAGCCGCTTCGCGGCGGTCGCGGTCCGCTCCCGGGGAGCGCGCGGCTCGATGCCGGTGCCCTTGACCGCCTTGGCGAACTCGGCGTCGAACCGCTCCTGCCGAGCGCGCGGCCGAGTTTCGCCGGCCCGCAAGCGAGACGGTTTCATCTGCGGGCCCGAGGGCGACGTTCCTCCTCGGCATCGCTGCTCGCTGTGCTGGTCAGGATCGCGCTTGCGACAACGTCGAAGAGGCGATCGGCGCGTGGCGCGAGCGAGGGTTGATCGCCGAGCCAAGCGAGCATGGCTACCAGCGCGAACAAGTCGTCGCCGTCTATATCGGTCCGCGCCATGCCCGCGGCCTGGGCGCGGGTGAGGAGCCGCGCACCGGCTGCGCGCAGGGTGACGCACGAAGCGTGGAGTGCGGATTCGGTGTCCTCGATGGCGGCTGCCATCAGCACGGTCACGCCCCGATACTCGGTTGTCCACGCGACGCAGTCGCGTAGCCACGAAACGAGAGCATCGTCGGGCGAGCTCGACGTTTCGAGGGCGCCTGCCTTAGCGGTCAGCTCGTCGAAGTTCGTGCGGAGCAGGGCATCGAGCAGCGCCTCGCGCGTCGGGAAGTGACGCAGCAGCGTCGCGAGCCCGACATCGGCCCTGCGCGCGATGTCGCGCAGTGACACGTCGACGCCTTGCTCGGTGAGGGCGGTGCCCGCTACTGCGAGCAGGTGGTCGCGGTTCTTCCTGGCGTCGGCCCGCATCTGTCCCTCTTGACTTCCGGATCAGTGGTCCATATATTCGGATCAGTGGTCCGGAAAAACGGACCATCGGTTCACTTAGTTTACCCCGCGAGAGACGCAGGAGAGAGCTGTGCCGAAACAGACCATGAAAGCGATCCGGCTGCACGAGTTCGGCGGCCCTGAGGTGCTGCGTCATGAGGAGGTGCCGGTTCCCGACCCGGGGCCGGGTGAGGTGCTCGTGCGCGTGCACGCGGTCGGCATCAACCCTCCTGACTGGTACGCGCGCGAGGGAATGCCCGACCTACCCCCCGAGCTCAAGCCCCCGCTCCATCTCCCCCTGATTCCGGGGACCGACGTCTCAGGCGTCGTGGAAGCCGTCGCCGCCGACGTCAACGGCTTCGCGGTCGGAGACGAGGTGATCGGCCTTCTGCGCTTCCCCACCGTTCTCCAGAGCAGCGCGTACGCCGAGTACGTCACCGCGCCGGCGTCCGACCTCGCCCGCAAGCTGGCCGGCATCGACCATGTGCACGCCGCCGCCCTGGTCATGTCGGGGTTGACGGCGTGGCAGTTCTTGATCGAGCTCGGGCACGATCATCCCTCGCCGTTCCAAGAGGCCCAGCACCGTCCGATGGCACTCGACAGCGAGAGCACGGTGCTCATCAACGGCGCTGCCGGTGGCGTGGGGCACCTCGCTCTCCAGCTGGCCAAGTGGAAGGGGGCCCGCGTCATCGCCGTGGCCTCCGGCGCCCACGAGACGTTCCTGCGCGAACTCGGCGCCGACGAGTTCATCGACTACACGAAGGAGCGGCCCGAGGAGATCGTCCGTGACGTCGACCTGGTCCTGGACACCGTCGGGGGTCCCGACAGCAGGCGCTTCCTGCGCACCCTCAAGCGCGGCGGGTCCCTCTACCCGGTGTACTTCGGCCAGTTCGACGACGAGGAGAACGCGGAGCTGGGTGTCACGGTCACGGCCGTGACGGTCCGCTCGAGCGGCGCGCAGCTCGCCGAACTGGAGAGCTTGCTTGACGCGGGGAAGATTCGCGTCGCGATCGACAGCACGTTCCCGCTCGCGGATGCCCGGGCGGCGCACGAGCGCGCCGCCCGAGGGCACATCCAGGGCAAGATCGTGCTCACGGTCGCTTAGGAACGAGCCGTTTCACCGACGCGTCCGGCCCCCTGCCCTGGCGGCCGTGCACCCGTTGCACCAGTGACGCACTGGACGCGTGAACACCGGCCTCAAGGAACCGTGAACAACTGCCTCAAGAAACAAGGACATCCCCATGGATCTGAAACTCGAAATGATCGTGCTGCCCGTCGCCGACGTCGATCGGGCCAAGACCTTCTACGAGGCGGTGGGATTCCGCCTGGACGTCGACTACACGGCCAGTGACGACTTCCGGGTGGTGCACTTCACCCCGCCCGGCTCCGAGTGCTCGATCATCTTCGGCGAAGGGATGACCCCCATTGCCCCCGGCTCGTTCCAGGGCCTGTACCTCATCGTCTCCGACATCGAAGAAGCCCGAGCGGAGCTCACCGGCCGCGGTATCGAGGTGACGGAGGTGTTCCACGACGCCGGAGGGCTGTTCCACGGCCACGAGGCCGGAGGTGTCGTCCACCAGGGCGCAGGCCAGGAGCGCCTGGCCGGCCCGCACCCCGATCGCGCCTCCTACGGCTCCTACCTCACCTTCAGCGACCCGGACGGCAACGGCTGGGTGCTCCAGGAAGTGACGCAGCGCGCCCCCGGCCGCTGACACCACACCAACCACCCACCCGAGTTACCGAAGCAGTGATGAACGGAGCAGTGATGAACGAGACAACCCGCACTTACGACGTGGTCGTTATCGGCGCAGGGCCGGTCGGCGAGAACGTGGCCGAACGCGCCCGCGCCGCGGGCCTCAGTACCGTGATCGTGGAGCGTGAACTGCTCGGCGGGGAGTGCTCGTTCTGGGCCTGCGACCCGAGCAAGGCGCTGCTGCGGCCGGTGGTGGCACGTGCCGACGCGCGCCGCGTACCCGGGTTGCGCCAGGCGGTGACCGGGCCGCTGGACGTCGAGGCGGTCCTCGCGCACCGCGACAAGATGTCCTCGTACTGGAAGGACGAGGACCAGGTCGACTGGCTGGATTCGGTCTCCGTCGATCTCATACGCGGCCACGGCCGGCTTACCGGTCCCCGCCAGGTGGCGGTGCAGACTTCCGAGGGCGACACCGTCCGGCTGACCGCCCGGCACGCCGTGGCCATCTCCACCGGCACCAGCGCGGCCCTGCCCAACATCCCCGGACTCGACACCGTACGCCCCTGGACCAGCCGCGAGGCCACCACCGCCGACCGGGTACCCGGCCGTCTCGCCGTCGTCGGCGGAGGCGTCGTGGCCGTCGAAATGGCCACCGCCTGGCAGGCCCTCGGCTCCCAGGTGACCATGCTGGCCCTCGAGAACGGGCTGCTGCAGCGGATGGAGCCGTTCGCCGGCGAACTGGTCACGGATGGACTGCGCGAAGCCGGCGTCGACATCCGGTTCGAAACCTCCGTGACCTCCCTGTCACGCGAGGACGGCGAAGTACGGATCACCCTGGCAGACGGCGGGGAACTGGCCGCGGACGAGATCCTGCTCGCCACCGGCCGAGCCCCGCGGACCGCGGACGTCGGCCTGGAGACCATCGGTCTCACCCCGGGCGACTGGCTGACCGTGGACGACACCTTCCGGGTGACCGACGTCACCGACGGCTGGCTCTACGCCGTCGGCGACGTCAACCGCCGTGCACCGATGACACACCAGGGCAAGTACCAGGCCCGGATCGCCGGCGCCGTCATCGGCGCCCGCGCCAACGGTGAACCGGTCGACGACACTCGATGGGGCGCGCACGCCGCGACCGCCGACAACACGGCCGTACCGCAGGTCGTCTTCACCCACCCCGAGGTCGCATCCGTCGGCCTCACCACACGCGACGCCGAGCAGACCGGACGCCGGATCGAAGTGGTGGACTACGACCTCGCACACGTCGCGGGCGCACACCAGTACGCCGAGGACTACCGCGGCCACGCCCGCATGCTCATCGACGTGGACCGCGGCACCGTGGCCGGGGTCACCTTCGCCGGCCCCGGCGTCGGAGAACTGCTGCACTCCGCCACCATCGCCGTCGCCGGCGAGGTACCCATCGAACGGCTCTGGCACGCCGTCCCCGCCTTCCCCACAATCAGCGAGGTCTGGCTGCGACTGCTGGAAACCTACCGAGGCTGAGCTTCAGCCTCACCGTTTCATCGGGGGACGGCAGCTGATGGGGCGAACCCGCGAAAGCGCCTTCCTGACCTAAGACGATGAACCTTGTTGAGGGGTTCTGTCGGTCCAAGCGGAGGGCACTTCCCCCGGCCCCGCCCGGACACCGAGATCCCCAGCGCACAACCATGATCGATCTCGGCTGCCCACAGCTCGGGCCGTCGAGATCTCCGCGTTCGTCCCCGCGGCCAGCATCGACCCCATCCAGATCGGCGACTCGTACTACCTGTCCGCCGAGGGCGTGGCGGCGAAGCCGTACAACTCTTGAGACAGGCCCTCGAGCGCAGCTCCAAGGTGGCCGTGGCGAAGTTCGCGCGGCACGGCCGGGAGCGCCTCGGCCTACTGCGGGTCAAGGACGACGTCATCGTGCAGTGGAACCCGGTGCCCACCCGACGCGACAGCCGGGCCCGCAGTCTGTCCACTACCAGTCCGGCCAGCCGAATCAGGCCGCCGAAAGAACTCACGACCCGTCACGAAAGTTCGAGGTCAGTGCGTTTACGAACTCTCGACATCCGGGTGGGCCCGTGCCACCGCTTCCTACGAAGTCCAGACCCCCGGCGGTGCAGCCACGGGACGCACCCCGGGGTTCTTCCCGGGTGCATCGTGTACCCCATCGGTCTAACGTGGAGATGTAGGTGGCACGGGGTTGACACTGCAACAAGCTGCCCAAAGATGGGCACTTCGCCGCCTGGGAGCAGCCGGAACTCCTCGTGGAAGAGTTGCGCACGGCCTTCCGCTCCCTCCGGTAGACCGTGCCCGACCACGACACATGCCCTCGCGCGGCGGGGCGTCAATACCGAGCCGCTCGGCCGCCCAGAGCTGCGCGGCCACGTCTTCCTCATGGATTTCTGGGCATCGGGCGCAGGAGAACGATATGAGCACTCAAGAGCAGGGCGGCGCACAGGGCGGCGTCAAAGAGCCGACCGTGGATATGAAGATCGAGGTCCACATTGTCCCCGTCGCTGACGTCGACCGTGCCCTGCGCTTCTACCAGAGCCTGGGATGGCGGCTCGATGCGGACTTCGAGGCCGGCCCTGAATTCCGGATCGTTCAGCTGACGCCGCCTGGGTCGGAATGCTCGATCATCTTCGGCCGCGGGGTCAACTCCGCGCCGCCTGGATCCGCAGAGGGCTACCTCGTGGTCTTCGACCTCGACAAAGCCCGCGCCGACCTCTCCAGCCGCGGTGTTGAGGTAAGCAAGATCTTCCACAAGGTCTACGACACCGGCACTGAAGTACGGGTCGACGGCCGCGATCCAGACGGCCGCAGCTACGCCTCCTACGCCTCGTTCAGCGACCCGGACGGAAACGGGTGGGTGCTGCAAGAAGTGCAGGAGCGACTACCTGGACGGTGACGACTCAGAAAGCTTTTGCCGTGGACGTAGCCCGCGTTGACAGAACTTCTGCACGCGACGGCGGGGCACCATGGCCCGTACGAGGCATCCGCCCCCGAGCACCACTGGCCGGCTCGGTGCTGCTGGTCGAGACGATCCGAAGTCCGGTCTGGACGAGGCGATATCGGCAGCGTCGGCGCCGTAGCGCAAGCCGTCCCTTTGCACGATCGTCGACCACGGCCAGCCCGGACCCGGGGAGCCAGTGGCCGCCGTGCTGCGAGAGGCGCCGTCCAGTCGGCCGCACATCGTCCGTGATCCGAGTGGTCTGGTGCCTGTGGCTGTTTGGGTGCGGGCAGCGGCGGGGATTGCGTGGAGCATGATCCGAACCATCGTGCGCGGCTGCGCAGCGGGGGCCGCGGGGACGACCGCATTGAACGCCGTGTCCTATGCCGACATGGCTTTGCGCGGCAGGCCCGCCAGCACTGTGCCGGAAACCTTGGTGGACACGATCGCTACCCGGATGGGGCTTCCGCTCCGGGACTCGGCCGAAAAGGGCAACCGGCTCATCGGTCTCGCAGCGGTGACGGGTATCGCCGTGGGAAGCGGGACGGGCGCCGCTGTATCGCTGGTCCACCGGACAGGCGCTCGGATGCCCCTGTGGTTGGGAGGGGCTCTTACCGGAGCGTTGGTGATGGTCGTCGCCGACGTGCCGATTGCCCGCCTCGGGATCAGCGATCCTCGCACCTGGTCAGTCGGCGACTGGGCCTCGGACGTGGTACCGCACCTTGTTTTCGGCCTGGTCACCTACGGCCTGGTGACCGCATGGGATCAGTAGCCGTGACCTTCGCCGCCACCATCTGACCTGCTTGGTGGTCTGCGCAGCCTCGGGCCTGCGCGACATCCCTGGGAGAGCCCTGATCTCGGGGCAATCGGCCCGTGGTCCTGCCCTGGCCGCCTTGGCCCGGCCCCGGGAATTCGGCGGCACGCTTCCACGCGTATCGAAATGATTGCGAACGGACCTGCGGCTCGCGATGCTCAAGCTCGTTCACCAACGGAAGGACAGGAACAACTTGGTGAAGAGGACCACGGCGGTGGCTTCGGTCGCCGTTGGCGCAGTCGCTGCCGGGCTGCTGAAGACCGGGGCGGCATCCGTCCGGGCGGCCCTGGGGCTGCCGGGCGACGAGCGTGGCGGTCTGCCGGTTTCCGCGGAGTGCTGATCGGGGGCCGCGGCACGGCGGATCGCCGCTGATCCGGCGGGGCCTCTCGCATATCCGGGTGCTGCCATCGGGCATCCCGCGAGAGGCCCCGCCAGGTGCATTCGGGCGGGGCGACCGAGCTCCTTGCGGAACGGGTCGAGCACATTGCCGCCGAGGATCTTGCGGATGGTGTCCTCGGGCAGACCGCGCCGGTGCAGTGCCTCGGTGCGACGTGCGTCAGTCGATTCCGCGGGCGCTCCGGGCATGGTCTGCCGTGCCGCCCGGCTGACGTGCAACGCGCGCGTCGAGGAGGTCGGGAAGGTGAGCCCTGGACGTTCCGCTCCTGTGCTCGGCCAGGGTTTTGAGCTGCTCACGCAGCTTCTGGTTCTCGGTGTACAGATCGGCGAGTGCCCTGACCTTCGTACGCACCACCCATGGATCGACGGGCTTGACCAGGAAGTCGGAGACGCCGAGGTTGTAGGCACGGGCGGCCAGTTCGTCGTCCCTGCCCAGTCCGGTCATCAGCACGACGGGCAGATTCCTGGTGTGATCCAGTCGTTTGAGATAGGAGAGCACTTCCAGGCCGTCCATCCGCGGCATGACGACGTCGAGGATGACCACTGCGATGCCGCCGCGCAGGACGTTCTTCAGCGCTTCGTCACCGCTGTGTGCCCGTACCACCGGACGCCCCACAGGGCGCAACAGGCTCTCTATCGCGAAGAGGTTGTCCTCGCGGTCGTCCACCACAAGGATCTTCAAGACACAGCCCGCATCCCTAGACCTCCCTTGTCAGGCGGCCACATCAGCGTACGCCGCACGCTGCGGCGAGGGCGGCCCCGTCCGTGTCCTTCGGCTCCCGCGGGGCTTCGGGGATAGAGGCAGTATGAAGCCTCGGGCAGTGCGAAGCACCCGACGTGGACGAGCCCTTGTTGTCCGGCGCTCCCGTACCGGGCTCTGCGTCGCCGTCAGGCCACGGTGCTCGCCCTCCTGAACCGCAGGCGCGTCAACAGACCGCCACGGTACGGATTCCGGCGCACCGGCAGTAGTCGCGCGCCCCTCGGGACGGTCCCGGAGACGGTCCGGGGCTCGGCCTTGGGGACAGGGCGTGGCGCGGGGCGGAGCTCTCGCGCCTCCCGCAGCGCCTCGGCCAGGCTCACCCGGTGCCAGAGAATCTCGTCCGGATGGTCCGCCAGGAGCAGCCGCTCCACCACTTCGCGCCCGGCCGGCGACTCCGGGCGCCCGGGGACGAGTTCGGGCCGGAGCACGCGCAGATGTGAGCGTTCGTACGGATCGGTCGCCACCTCGGACACCGCGACCGGGTCGAGCACGGAGGCGATCGCCGCCGCGCGCTCCCACGGATCCGCGGTCCTGCGCAGCAGCAGCCCAAGACTCCGCCCCCGCCAGTTGCGTGCGCGCCGGTCCTCACCCGCGTCCAGTACGGCTCGCAGCGCCGGCGGGGTTCTGCCGCTGAGGAGGCCGGGATGGGCGAGGGCGAACTGGCAGACCTCTTCGGCCAGATAGAGCCAGACGACCGCGCGATAGCGGTTCAGATAGAACCGGACCGGGGTGAAGTGGCCTGTGCGGGCGAGCCGGGCGAAGCGCGCCGGGCTGATCGAGATGAGCCGTGCGCCTTCCACCGTGCCGACGGTCCGCACCCGCTCCCGCAGCGTGCCCGGGAATCCTTCCTTCCCGCGCAGCCGGTCGATCTCCTGCTGCTCGACCCTCGGCGGGCGACCGCTCTCGCCGGCTGTGGTGCGAAGGTGCCCGAGCTGGACCGCGAGATCGAACTCGCCCCGCTTCAGATCCAGTTCCTGAGAGGCCCGGCCCAGCGCCAGGCTGCGCGTAGCTGCTTGCTTCACCGTCATGACGGTCTCCCCCGTGAGGTGTGAATACTCTCGGTGACGACCGTAGCCCGAACCAAGCACATTCCGCCCGGCCTGTGGATAACTGCAGACCGGGCGCTGTCGAGCAGGGTTCCTGCAGGTCAGCGGGGGTCGCCACCCGGCTGCCTGGCGGCAACGCCCAGATGCTCGCCGACCCGGTTGACCATCAGCGTCATCTCGTACGCGACCAGGCCGACGTCGGCGTCGGCGGAGCTGAGTACACACAGGCAACTTCCGTCGCCCGCCGCGGTGACGAAGAGCAGCGCTTCGTCGAACTCGACCATGGTCTGGCGTGCCTTGCCGGCCCGGAAGTGGCGTCCCGAACCCCGGGCGAGGGAGTGCAGACCGGAGGAGACCGCGGCGAGGTGTTCCGCGTCTTCACGCGCCAGACCCGTGCTGGCCCCCGTCACCAGGCCGTCGTTGGACAGCACGAGTGCGTGCCGTATGTGTTCGATCCTGTTGGTCAGGTCGTCCAGAAGCCAGTCAAGTCCCTTGTCCAACGCCATGTTGGTCCTCCCCGCTCATACGTTCCCCGTGTCCCCGTTGTTGTCCGTAAGCCTTTCGTACGAGGGGCGGCACGGCAAGGTGCGGCTAGCCGACCGAATCCAGGAGCCGGGCCGTATGCATCCGCCCCGCGTACTCGACGAGTCGTACGAGCACCTCCTTTCCCGAGTCCCGGTCGCGCGCATCGCACAGCACGACAGGAGTCCCTCGTTCCAGGTCGAGAGCGCGTGAGACTTCGTGCGCGCCGTACGTGCGTGCGCCGGCGAAGCAGTTGACCGCGACGACGAAGGGGATCCGGCGGTGTTCGAAGTAATCGACGGCGGGGAAGCAGTCCACGAGGCGCCGCGTGTCGGCGAGGACGACTGCTCCCAGCGCTCCCTGGGAAAGCTCGTCCCACAGGAACCAGAAACGGTCCTGCCCCGGAGTCCCGAACAGGTAGAGGGACAGACCCGAGCGAATGGTGATGCGTCCAAAATCCATGGCGACGGTCGTGGTGGTCTTCTTGTCGACTCCCCCGGTGTCGTCGACCGTGCTGCCCGCCTGGCTCAGCTGTTCCTCCGTACGCAGCGGCCGTATCTCACTGACCGAGCCGACCAGAGTGGTCTTGCCGACGCCGAAGCCACCGGCGACGAGTATTTTCAGCGCGAGGTCGGTCGTCTCCCCGCCACTGTTTTCAGAGCTCTCGGAAGCCATGTCATTTCTCTCAAGAGTGAGCCCAAGATATCCAGCCCGCATATGAAACTCGCAGGTCAGAATGGTCTTTGAGGTCTCGGTCAGCTGATTCTCGGCGTTGGTCCATGCCAGTACGCAGACAGCATGGCAAGCGCGGCCCTGTCCCGAGGGAAGGGATCGCTATTAGCGCGTTGTGACTGATACGGGTCCACTCGATGCCCGAAACAGCGCGCAATTCGATCCTGTCCCGGCGGGGCACGGGTGGATATTCGCTGGCGGGCGCGGGCGCCGGTGTTGAGGATCGGGTCATGCCCACATTCCTGGTGACCGATCGTCTGGCGCTTCGCCCGTTCAGCGAGGCCGATGTGGACCATCTGCTCGACCTCGACAACGATCCTGAGGTCATGCGTTTCATCAACGGAGGCCGCCGGCCGACGACGCGGGAAGCGGTCCGTGCCGGGTCCCTGCCCCGCTTCCTCCGTCACTATCCGTGTATCGACAACCGCGCGTTCTGGGCGGCCGAGGAGCGGACCACGAAGGAGTTTCTGGGCTGGTTCGTCTTCCGGCCGCTGGACGCCCACGGCAGTGCGGTGGTCGAACTCGGCTACCGGCTCGGCAGGGCCGCATGGGGCCGCGGCTATGCGACGGAAGGCTCGCGCGCGCTGATCCATAAGGGCTTCTCCGAACTCGGCGTGGAGCGGGTGGTCGCGAACACGATGACGGCCAACGCCCGTTCGCGCCGCGTGATGGAGAAGGCGGGCCTCACCTACGTCCGGACCTTCTTCGATGAGTGGCCCGACATCATCGAAGGCTCCGAGCTCGGCGATGTCGAGTACGAGCTGACCAGGGCCGACTGGCAGCTGAGCAAGAGTCCTTGAGCGGCTCGAGGCTGGATCGGCTTCATGGGGTCAGCGGGTTCGGCGGCCGGCCCTACAGAGCCCGCAGGCCTGCGATCACCTCCCTGAGGATCTTCTCGTCGGGCAGCTGCGTCGGCGGCACGGGACGGCTGACCCTGATATAGCCCGCTTCGAGCAGATCGCCGAGGAGAACGCGTACGACACCGACCGGGAGGTCTGCGTCGGCAGCGAGTTCCGCGACGGACTGCGTCTCGCAGCGGCAGAGGGTGAGCAGCGCGCGGTGTTCGGGCCCGAGGAGGGACTCCTCCGCCGGGCCGGGTGCATCGGCGGCGATGTCGACGAGGGCGATCAGGTCGAACCGTACGTTGCTGGGACCCGGCTTGGTCCGCCCGCCGGTCATCGCGTACGGGCGGACGAGCGGGCCTGCGTCGGCGTCGTACCACTGACTGCCGCACATATCAGCCATGTCGGTCACGTCGTTCACGCCGTCACATCGCGGTGATGCGCGGCGGGGTGCGCAGATGCTCGCCGACGCGTTTGACGAGGCGGGCCATCTCATAGGCGATCAGGCCGATGTCGGCGACGACAGAGGTGAGCACGGCGAGGCAGGAGCCGTCTCCCGCGGCCGCCACGAAGAGGAAGCCGTCGTCCATCTCGACCATCGTCTGGCGTACGCCGCCGGCGTGGAAATGTCGCCCCGCGCCCTTGGCCAGGCTGTGGAATCCGGAGGCGACGGCGGCCAGGTGCTCGGCATCCTCGCGGGTCAGCGCCGTCGATGCGCCGACCGGCAGGCCGTCGTTGGACAGCACGACCGCGTGGCGGACTTCGCCGACCCGCAGTACGAGGTCGTCCAGCAGCCAGTCGAGGTCGCCGAAAGTGTGGCGGGCTGCGGCTGGCTCGTGCTCGGTCATGCTTCGTCTCCTTCGCTGCCGGGGTCGGCCGTGCCGGGGGCGGCGCCGCCGCCCCGGGTCCAGCCGTTGCGGTATGCCGTCATGCGGTCCCGTACCTGTTCGGGGGTGCGTTCCGGGCTGTCGTCGGCGCCCGCGAGATCAACCGGCTCCTCGGCCTTGGGCTCCTCGCGCAGTTGCGGGACGAGGTGCGCCTGCCTGACCCGGCGCGGCAGTTCGCCGTCCGCGGTCTGCGGCGGGGCGCCGCGCAGGCGCAGCGCGGTGACGCCGGGCGGGACGGGGGTCACGGTCTGCGCTTCGAGCACCGGTCGTGGCGCCGGGGCCGGGACGGGTGTGCCGTTGGTGCGCGGGGCGGGCTCGGTCGGCGCGGCCGCGGGTTTGCCGTCGCCGGGGCCCGGGGCGCCGCGGGTGCCCGGCGGGGCCGAGAGGGCGCTCTGCAGCAGCGAGGTCGGCAGCAGCACCACCGCGGTGGTACCGCCGTACGGCGAGGTGCGCAGCTGGACCTTGATCTCGCGGCGGAAGGCGAGCCGGCTGACGACGAAGAGGCCGAGCCGGTCACTGTCGAAGAGGTCGAGTGCTTCGGACTCCGCCAGTCTGCGGTTGGCTTCGGCGAGAACGTCCTTGCCCATGCCGAGGCCGCGGTCCTCGATCTCGAGGGCGTAGCCGTTGCCGACGGGCTCACCGCTGATGCGCACCTTGGTGTGCGGCGGGGAGAACTGAGCGGCGTTCTCGACGAGTTCCGCCAGCAGATGGGTGACGTCGGCGACGGCGGTTCCGGCAATGGCGGTCTCGGGCAGTTGCCGCACCTCCACGCGCGCGTAGTCCTCGATTTCTGAGACGGCGGCCCGTACGACGCTGGTCAGCGGGACGGGCGTGCGCCAGGCTCGCCCCGGCGCCGCGCCGGACAGGATGATCAGGCTTTCGGCGTGCCGCCGCATACGGGTGGTGAGATGGTCGAGGCGGAAGAGGTCGCCGAGTTCGTTCGGATCGTCGGCGCGGCGCTCCATGGTGTCGAGCAGGGTGAGCTGGCGATGGACCAGGATCTGGCTGCGGCGCGCGAGGTTGACGAAGACTCCCGAGATGCTGCCGGCGAGTTCGGCGCGTTCGACGGCGGCGCTCAGCGCGGCCCGGTGGACGGTTCTGAGTGCCTCGCCGACCTGGCCGATCTCGTCCTCGGCGGGGCGTCCCGGCGGGGCTTCGGCCTGGACGTCGATCTCTTCGCCGGTGCGCAGCCGGCGCATGGCGTGGGGCAGTTTGTGCCGGGCGATCTCAAGTGCGGTGTTACGCAGGCTGATCAGTTCTACGACGAGGGCACGGCCGATGCGTACGGAGATCACCAAGGAGGCGACGACGGCGGCGAGTCCGAGGAGCACGGCAGCTCCGGCCGGGGTGAGGATGCCGTTCGCCACCGGGTCGGACCGGTCTGCTGCCGCGCGGCGGGCGTCCGTCTCGATCGCGCGCAGCCCGTCACCGACGGCCGCGTGGGCCTTGTCCCAGGCTTCGGCCGGGACGATCTGTGCCGCCTGGTGGCCTGCGGGCGCGGCGAGCACCTTGTCCTCGGCCGCCTGAAGCTGCCGGTAGGGGCTCTGGTGAGTGAGTTCTCGCCAGGCGGCGCGCTCGGGGCCGCGTAGATCGGTGACGGCCGATTCGGCGAGGCTCCGGCGGGTCCAGACGGCTCCGGTGAACAGCCGCTGCCGGTCCACGCCGAGGGACTTGGTGAGCTGCGCGGACGTGAGCAGAGCATCCTCCCGGGCGAGCATCTCGCCGGCCCGGGCGAACTCCAGGAGGACGCGGGCGTCGGAGCCGGGCCCGGTGTCCTGGATGCCGGTGAGTGCGCCGGAGACGCTGAACGCGGCGGTGACGGCGGCGGTGTACTGCTCGTAGGTCGCGTTCCAGGTGGCCTTGCGGTCGAGGACGGCGGTGCGCAGGTTACGCAGTTTCTCGGCGCGGGTGACGAATTGGTCGAGGCGTCCCGCGACGGCGGCCGGCATGTCTCCGCCGGCGGCGACCGTATGCTCGCCGTCGAGGTACAGCCCCTTCAAGGCGTCGTCGGTGCGCCGGGCCTCCTGCTGGAGTGCGGCCGCACGCTCGTCGGACGGTGCCGCCACCTGGCGTACCGCTGCGCGCCGTTCGGCTTGCAGAGCCGCGACGGCGGCGGCGACGGGTTCGCGGACCTGGGTGTCGACGCGCTGCAGCTGGCGCAGTCGCGACACGTCCTGGGCGGTGGTGACGGTGGCGAATCCCCAGAGCGCGAGCAGCGAGACGACGGGCACCATCAGCAGAGAGATGATCTTCGCGCGTACCGTTCCGGGGCGCAGCAGCCATCGACCGCTGGTGTCGGCCGGGGGCTGGGGTGCGTCGGTCCGCAGCACCTGTCCGGTGTGTTCGACGGCGGGCGGCCCGGCATGTGCGCGTCGTCCGCGGGCTGCCGCCGCGGATGCGGGCGGCAGTGGGGGCGGGGGCGTGTTGGTGTCGGCGCCCGAAGTCCTGCGGGGTGTGCGCATGGCCTCCTCGTTCCGGGTACGGGGCTGGGGGTGCGGCGGCAGCCGGGCCTGCTAGGCGGTGGCGGTCGTGGTGGTGCTCGGGGGACCGTTGGTGCTTGAGGGTTCGGCCGCAGGGGCAGGGGCGGATGCGGGGTCGGTGGCGGTGGCGGTGGCGGTGGCGGTGGCGGTGGCGGGGTCGGTGGCGGTGGCGGGGTCGGGGTCGGGGTCGGATGTGATCGGCCGCCCGGCCGAGGTATAGGCGGCGTGCTCGCGTGCTGTCGGGGAGAGCGCGACGAAGGCGGCGGTGACGAAGAGGTACGACCCGAGGCCGACGGCGAGGGGGAAGATGAACTGCATCGCCGCGGCCCCGGGCAGTTCGCCACCGGAAGGGGCGACCCGCACGCTGACCGCGAGCATTCCGGTGTAGTGCATGCTGCTGACCGCCGCTCCCATGACGAGCGAGGCGACGGCGACCGCGACCGGTGACTTGATGTTGAGCGCCGCCCACAGGGCCGCGGTCGCGGCGACCACGGCGATGACGACGGAGAGCGCGACGAGCAGCGGGTCGTAGTGGACCGAGCCGTGCAGCCGCAGGGCGGCCATGCCCAGGTAGTGCATGCTGGCCACGCCGAGCCCCGTGGTGAGGCCGCCGATCAGCAGTGCTGTGACGCGATCACGCCCGAAACCGACGCAGAAGACGCCGGCGCCGACGACGAGCATGGCGACGAGCAGGCTGAGGATGGTCAGCGGCACGTTGTAGTGGATGTCGGTGCCGGTGACGGCGAAACCGAGCATCGCGACGAAGTGCATCGTCCAGATGCCGGTGCCGATCGCGGACGCGGCGGTGATGAGCCAGTTGCGGCGGGAGCGGCCGCTCATGCCGAGCGCGCGTACGGTGCAGCGCAGCCCGAGGGCGGCGCCGATGACGGCCATCGCGTACGACAGCACGGGGGTCAGCAAACCGAATGCAGCGTGGTCCAGGTGTCCCATGGCTCATGGACGCTAGACCCGGAGGGGGCGCGCGCTGAGGGCGCATTTCGAAAGCTGATGGAATATGACAGAGAGATGTTTCTGAACGATCGTGCCGCGCTCGAACATGTGCACCGCCGGTCGCCCAGGCACTGAGGGATCATGTCCTCATGGCCGACGACCACACACATGTGCAGGGGTTCTTCAGCGCCCGCGCCGCCGACTGGGACGCGCGCTTCCCCGACGACGGTCCGGCTTACACCGCCGCCGTCGCCGAGCTGGGGCTGCGTCCCGGCGACGCCGTGCTCGACGCAGGCTGCGGCACCGGCCGCGCCCTTGCTCCCCTGCGGTCCGCCGTGGGAGCGCAGGGCACGGTGCTCGGGGCCGATCTGACACCCGCGATGCTGGAGACAGCGGTACGCGCGGGGCGCCGGAGCAGCGGACTGCTGCTGCTCGCCGATGTGGCCCGGCTGCCGCTGCGCGACGAGTCGCTCGACGCCGTGTTTGCTGCGGGCCTCATCGCCCACCTTCCACAACCGGACGTGAATCTGCGGGAGTTGGCACGGGTCGTACGACCAGGCGGCAGGCTCGCACTGTTCCACCCCATCGGCAGGGCGGCCCTCGCTGCCCGCCAGGGCCGGCAGATCACCGAGGATGACCTGCGCGCCGAGTCCAGTCTCCGCCCGCTGCTGGCCGGTTCGGGCTGGCGGATGACCTCGTACGTGGACGAGGACGCCCGCTTCCTGGCCCTGGCGGTCCGTCAGGACTGAGCCGTCAGAGCTGAACCGTCAGGACTGAACCGTCAGGACTGAGCCGTCGGCTACCGCTCGTACGAACGCCGCCGAATTGTCGAACATGACGTTGTGACCGGCATCCGGGACGGTCAGCACTCGTACTCCACAGGCCACCAGCTCCTCGTGACCAGGTAGTTCACCGCTGCGCGCGCCCTGCAGGTATGTGCGGTCCACCGGCAGCTCCATGAGCATCCGGCGCATCGTGGGGCGCGTACCGCTCATCAGTCCCGTCGCACTGCGGTACAGGCCGAGCGGGTCCGCCAGGCGCATGGTCGCCGACCAGACAGGACCGACCCGCTCGAGTACGCGCGCGAATCCGCCGCCGTGGACGAACTCCTCCTCGCCGTATGTGGCGATTCCGCTGCTGCCCGCCGTCACCGGCGGGTTCGGGTCGAGATTGCCCTCCGTGACCACCATCCGCGCCACCAGATCCGGGCGACGGTACGCGAGCACGATGGCGACAGCACCTCCCATGCTGTGCCCGACGAGCTCTGCGCCGCGCACACCGGCCGCGTCGAGTGCGGCGGCGAGCGCGGCCGCGTGGTCCTCCAGCGTGTAGCCGAAGTCCGCCGGCCGGTCGCTGAGGCCGTGTCCGGGCAGATCGACGAAGAGCGAGCGGCGGCCGGTCAGTGCCGGGTGGGCGGCGATATGCGTGTAGTACGCCGACGAAGCCGCGCCGAGCCCGTGCACAAATACCCTCGGCGGCCCCTCGCCCGCCGCCTCCGTCCAGCGAATGAGGCTGCCCTGCGCGTCGAATCGGGCCTGTCGCACTGTCGCTCTCCCCTGCTCGTCGATGCCGTGCTCTTCCGTCTGTTCCGTGTGCAACATACCTCGGCGTCGATGTATTGCGCTACCGATGTACACCGCTCTTGCGGCAGAATGCAGGCATGCTCGAGCTCGCTATCCTCGGTTTTCTCTGTGACGCCCCGCTCCACGGCTATGAACTGCGCAAACGCATCACCGCACTGACCGGGCATGTGCGGCCGGTCGCCGAGAGCACGCTGTATCCCGCGATCAAACGGCTCGAGAAGTCAGGTCTGCTCGCGCGCGAGACCCAGCCCGGATCGGTCGCCGCGCCCCGCCATGTCCTGAGCCTCACCGCCGACGGGCGGCGTGAGCTGCGGCGTCGGCTCGCAGAGCCGGCGCAGAGCGAAATCACCGACGAGAACCGGTGGTTCACCCTGCTCGCATTCCTGCGGCACCTCGAGGACACCGAGGCGCAGGCGACGGTACTGCGGCGGCGGCTGGAGTTTCTGGAGGAGCCGGCCAGCTTCTTCTACGAGGGTGAACGTCCCCTGCGTGCCGAGGAGTTGGACGATCCGTTCCGCCGCGGCATACTCACGATCGCCCGCGCCACCAGTGAGGCGGAGCTGAAGTGGTTGCGGACCACGATCCGCTCCCTTGCCCAGGGGCGCTGACGCCGGGCGCGCAGCACGCGCCGTTCCCCTTGCGGTCGCCGCAGGTCCAACTTCGCGCAGGGATGCAAGACTTGAAAGATCGGCGGCAGCCGCCGCCCTGGAGGAAGGTGGTCCGGGTGTTCAGCAGACTCCGCAGGCTCCGCAAGTTCCTCGCGTACCGCCCGGACGAAGCACCGGTCGCACGACCTCCGGCGCGGCAGCACAACATATTCGAGGCCGCGGCGGTCTATGTGTCCGGGTGCGCGGACGACGATCAGGAGCAGATCGACGAGGCGGTGACCTGGGTGTCCCCGGAGGCGCTCTCCTTCGGCGTCAGCGAACTGGCCTGCCGCGCGGTCATCGCCCTCGCCCGCGAGCGGGACGAGTCTCCGCAGACCGTGGCGCGTAGTCTCCTCGGCCTGCCCGCCGCCTGACATCGGAACCCGACAGGTCGTAGCGGGCGAGGGCCTCGGCCGGGCTCAGCCCCGTGCGCTCGGCATGGTCGAGCCGTTCCTTGACCTCGCGCAGGGTCCGCGGCCGGTAGCCGGGGCCGCCGCAGCAGCCCTGCCGGAAGCGCAGGCCCGCGCCGAGCACGGTCGACAGCGCCCGCCAGCCTGCTACGTCCCGGCGGCGCGGCACGGCGAGAGCGGAGCCCGCGTTCAGCAACGGGCCGCCGCACCGCGGGCAGAGATCGGTGCGGGCCCTGAGGTAGTCGGGTGCCTTCTTGAAGGAAGCCCGGCAGGGCAGGCAGATGAAGTGGGACGTGGATCCGGCCATGGGGCGATGCCAGGACCCCGGTGCGGAACAGGCCGAACCACTTTCGTGCCGTGAACTCTCGACGTCCGGGTTACCCACTGGTTAAGGTGCGCCGACGAACGATCGGATGGGGGAGGGTGCTGTGGCCGGGACGGACGATGCCATCGACGAGGACGCGCTCTATGTGCTGACCGCGGTGCTGCTGACGCCGGCGCAGTTCCCGAGTGTGCTCGGCGACGACTTCCCGGCGGCGTGCGCGGTGCTGGGCCTCGAGCCGTACGCCGACGGGTACGGGCTCGTGCTCGGCCAGGACTCCGAGGGCGCCCGGTGGACGGTCGTGGTCGACGATGTGTCGCTCGTCGCGGTCGCGATCGCCTCCTGGGACTGCGGCATGGAGTACGACCTGTCGCCCGGCGAGCGCACGGTGGTCGTCGCGCTGCCCGGCTGGCCGCTGGCTGTCGCGGTCGCCGCGCCGGGCGTGCCCGCGCCGCACGATCCGGCGCCCGAGGAAGGCGACCGGCCACCGCTGGCGCCGCCCGACACCGACTCCTGGGGGCCGGCACAGCGGCGGCTCGGGGCGGACGAAGTCGCGCTCCAGTGGGCGGAGTGGCGGCAACAGATCGGCGACGACGAAGCGTTCGGCAGGCAGCACACCTCGGATGTGTCAGACACATCGGACACCTCGAAGACGTCAGACGCTCCCGCGAGCGAGCCGAAAGAGACTCATGAGGGTGTGCGGCGAGCACTGAAGGAAGCCCACGCCTACGTGGAATCGGCCCCGCCGGCCGGGCGGGTCCGCTCCAGCTTCGCCCCGGGCGGGGCGCGGACGCTGCGCGCCGACGGCCCTGGCTGGTCCATGGTCGCCAGGACCGACGACATCGCGTTCGTTCTGCTGGACGAGGAGCCGCGCGAGGTGCTGCCGGTGGGTCGCGGACTCCAGCTGCCGGGACTGCTGGAGTCGCTCGACAAGATCGCCGTACGCCCGGCCTGAGCCCCGGCGATCAGGATCAGCGATCAGCGAAGGATCGCGAGCCCCCTTCCCCGTCGATGTGAGCCAGTCGATCGAGCTCTAGACCCGTTCGAGCGGCCGGTGCGGTCCGTCCGGCAGCTCGACGGCTATCGTGTCTCCGGGCTTGACCACTCCGCCCGCCCTGACGATGCTCATGATCCCGGCCTTGTGCACGATGTCACCCGCTTCGTCACGGCCGACGACCTGCTTGAGCAGGCCGTCCTGGAAGGTGTCGATCTGCAGACACGGATTGCGCAGGCCGGTGACCTCCACAACCGCTTCCTCGCCGAGCCGCAGCACCGTGCCGGTGGGCAGCGCGAGGAGATCGATGCCGCTGGTGGTGATGTTTTCGCCGAGGTCACCGGGGCCGACCTCGAAACCGGCCGCCCGCACCTCCTCGAACAGCTCCTGGTGGATGAGGTGGACCTGGCGCAGATTCGGCCGAGTGGGGTCCTGCGCGATCCGGGAGCGATGCTTGACCGTCAGCCCCGCGTGGACGTCCCCCTCCACCCCCAGCCCGGCCAGCAACGTGATGCTGTCGCCGTTGCTGCTGACCTTCGCGACTGCTGAGCTCATGGAGCGAAGCCCCTCTCCCGTGCCGGTGATCGCTTCCGACCCTATACCGGCACGGTCAGGGAGCCTCGGGTCAGCGTCCGATCTCCTTGCGGGAGATACGGCGGAGCCTGCGGCGCTGGCTGGGGTCGAGCGTCAGATACGCCACCGCGGGCACACCCAGCACCACCAGCAGCGACAACCAGAATCCGATCAGCGGCCACAGGAGCAGGCCTACGGCCACTCCCCCTATCACGATCTTTGTACGTGTCGACATCTCGACGCCTCCTTCGCGGCCGTGGCCGCTCCTGCGGTGAGAACGCGCGCGCACGCCCCACGGTTCCACTATGCGTCGGCGCGCAGCGGTTCGCCGACCTCATGCATGTGAGTCAGTGCCTGCCGGTACGAGTCGATGAGACCGGTCTCGGCGTACGCGACGCCGAGCGAGCGGCAGTGGGCGCGCACCAGCGGCTGGGCGAGCCGCAGGTGGGGGCGGGGCATGCTCGGGAAGAGGTGGTGCTCGATCTGGTAGTTCAGGCCGCCGAGGAACCAGTCCGTCACCGGCCCGCCACGGATGTTGCGGGAGGTGAGGACCTGGCGGCGCAGATGGCCCCAGCGCTGACCACTCTCCTCGTCGGGCATCTCCATCCCTTTGTGGTTCGGCGCGAAGGCCATGCCGAGGTGGAGGCCGAGAAGCATCTGGTGGAGGAGCGCGAAGACGACGGCGTGGCCCAGGGACATGGTGGTCAGCAGCAAGGTGACATACGCGGCGGCATGGGCGAGGAGCAGCAGGCCCTCGACGGCGCGCTCGCGGGTGGTCTGGCGGGCGCCCGCCTCCTTGGAGAGGACGGCCCGGAATCCGTAGACCTTGAGGGCGATGCCTTCGAGGGTGGTGAGCGGGAAGAACAGCCAGGCCTGGTGGCGGGTGAGCCGGCCACGGAATCCGGCGCGGCCCTTGGCCTGCTTCTGCGTGAAGACCAGGATGTCGGCCGCGACATCCGGGTCCTTCTCGATGTGGTTGGGGTTGGCGTGGTGCCGGTTGTGCTTGTCGTTCCACCATTCCTGGCTCATGCCGAGGAGCAGATTGGCGTGGAGGAGCTGGATGATCCGGCTCTTGCGGCGGTCGCCGGTGATCTGGGCATGTCCGGCGTCGTGGCCGAAGAAGGCGGTACGGGCGGACAGGACGCCCAGCAGCGGTGCGAGCAGCAGCACCCACCAGGAGCCACCGAGCAGGGCCATACCGGCGATCACGGCCGTGAGGCCGAGGAGATTCACCGTGATGCCGCGGACGTACCAGCCGGTGCGGCGCTCCAGGAGGGCCTGCTCCTTGACGGTCCGCAGGAGCGGCGCGAATTCGCTCCCGGCGCTGCCACCCGCGCCGGAGGTGGGCGGCGCGGATGCGGGGGCCACAAGGGTGGCGGTGGCCTCGGGCATGGCGGTCTCCGGTCTGTTGGGCCGTGAGCTGGCTGCGCTCACTGCGCTGACCTGAGAAAACGTACGGATCAGTGACCCTTGACGACCATGGCGCCACCACCCGGACACAGTTGGGGCCAGCCCGTGGCGAGAGGTGGTGCTGGCTGCACCACGGCCCGCATGTGTGGGACAGGTCACCGTCTTGTCGCATCCGTCCCCGGCGCTGAGTGGAGTACCCTCGGCGACTCCGGTCCGCAGTAGTCAAATTTGAGGAATGCGTCATCGCTGTGCACAGGCTCCCCGCGGCAACGCTCTCTCCGACCACCGAACCCGAACCCGACCTCGACCTCGACCTCGACCTCGACCTCGAAGAACTCATCCGCTGCTGTGCGGTCTTCGTACCCGGGAACCCGGCCCGCGCCGGCCGCATCGCCTTCTGGCGTCCCGACGGCGACGGACTCCCGGCCGCGCCCGGTCCCGTCGAGCCGCTCACCGTGGTCGCGGACGACGCCCGCCCGCATGCCGTATCGGCACTGCTGCTGCCCGTACGGGTCGCGCTGCCGGTCCTGACCAGGGCCCGCGCCTCGGCGAACGCCTCGCCGGCGACGGCCTTCTGGGGCGCGGCGACCATCCTCGCCCTCCAACTCGCCGCACGCGGGCTGCTGTTGCCGGGGCTCACCGCCACCGATCACGACGCCTGGCGGCTCGGGCCGCTGACGCCCCAGGACCTGGAGCGGGTCCGTACGCTCGCGGCCTCGATGCCGCCCGCCGCGCACTGCGTGCCGCTGGACGAGGCAGCCGATCCTCTGCTGCTTCCGGAGCCGGAGCGACTGCTGCGCGCGTTCCTCGACGCGGTCGCTGACGGTCTGCCGCGCACGCCGGCGGCCGCGATCGCGGCAGGCGGTCCGGCCTTCGCGGCGCACGAGCCGCAGCACCTTCCCGACCAACGTGCCTGGGCGGCGGACGTCGCCGCGGGCCATGACGCGGGTGTACGGCTCTCCCTGCGCATCGAGCTGCCGGGTCTTGCGCAGGCGGACGCGGAGGGCGCGGGGCCCGTCTTCCGTGCCGTCCTGCAGATGCACCGCGTCAGCGATCCGACGCTCGTCGCCGACGCCGCCGAGGTATGGGCCGGGGCAGCCCGCCCGGATGCGGCGTTCGGGCCGCGCGCCCGGATGGACGCCCTGCTCGCGCTGCGTCGCGCCGCCCGCGCCTGGACGCCGCTCACTCCCCTGCTCCATGCCGCCGTGCCGGACGCGATCGAGCTCGCCGACGAGGAGGTCACCGAACTGCTCGGCGAGGCGGCCAGGGCGCTGGCGGCGACCGGCGTCCAGGTGCACTGGCCGAAGGAGATGGCGCGCAAGCTCACCGCACGCGCCGTGATCGGCCCGCCCGAGGAGCCCGGACCCGGACAGGAAGACGGCAAGGCTCCGCAGAATGACGATTCCGGGCTGCCGTCCTTTCTGTCTGCGGGCGCGCTACTTGCCTTCAACTGGTGGTTCGCGCTGGGCGATCAGCAGCTCACCCGGGTGGAACTGGACCGGCTCGCCGAAGCGAACCGCCCCGTCGTCCGCCTGCGCGACCAGTGGGTGCTCATCGATCCGGAGGAGGCCCGGCGCGCCCGCGAGAGCCAGGACCGCAAGCTGACTCCGGTCGACGCGCTCGGCGCCGTACTGACCGGCAAGACCGAGGTCGACGGCCGCCGCATCGACGTACAGGCTTCCGGATGGCTGGCGCGGCTGCGCGACCGGCTCGCCGATCCCGAGGGCGGACAGCAGGAGATCGGACAGCCCGCGGCGCTCGCCGCGACCCTGCGCGACTACCAGCTGCGCGGCCTCAACTGGCTGAACCGTATGACCTCACTCGGCCTCGGCGGCTGTCTCGCCGACGACATGGGACTCGGCAAGACGATCACGCTCATCTCGCTGCATCTGCACCGGCAGACCGACGCATCGGCAGCGGGCCCCACGCTCGTCGTCTGCCCGACGTCCCTGATGGGCAACTGGCAGCGCGAAATCGAGAGATTCGCGCCCGGCACACCCGTACGCCGCTTCCACGGCGCTTCGCGCGGTCTCGACGCCCTGGCGGACGGGGAGTTCGTGCTCACCACATACGGCACGATGCGGCTGGACGCCGAGAAACTCGGCCAGGTGTCCTGGGGCATGGTCGTCGCCGACGAGGCGCAGCATGTCAAGAATCCGTACTCCGCCACCGCCAAGCAACTGCGCACCATCGGTGCGAAGGCACGCGTCGCGCTCAGCGGCACGCCGGTGGAGAACAACCTGTCCGAGCTGTGGGCGATCCTCGACTGGACGACGCCTGGGCTGCTCGGGAAGCTCGGCACCTTCCGTACGCGCTATGCGCAGGCGGTGGAGGGCGGCAACGATCCGGCCGCGGCCCGGCGACTGGCCGCGCTGGTAAGGCCGTTCCTACTGCGCCGGCGCAAGTCCGACCCGGGTATCGCGCCCGAGCTTCCACCCAAGACCGAGACCGACCGGGCCGTGTCACTGACCAAGGAACAGACCGGTCTGTACGAGGCCGTCGTACGGGAGACCCTCGCCGCGATCTCGGAGGCCGGTGGCATGGAACGGCGCGGTCTGGTGGTGAAGCTGCTCACCGCGCTCAAGCAGATCTGCAACCACCCGGCGCAGTACTTGAAGGAGCAGAGCCTCAAGGAGGCGCCGCCGCGGATCGCCGGCCGCTCCGGCAAGGTGGAGCTGCTGGACGAACTCCTCGACACCATCCTGGCCGAGGACGCGAGCGTGCTGGTGTTCACCCAGTACGTGCAGATGGCGCGGCTGCTCGAGCAGCATCTGGCGGCACGCGGCGTACGCACGCAGTTCCTGCACGGGGGCACGCCGATCGCCGAGCGCGAGGCGATGGTGAACCGCTTCCAGGACGGTGAAGTGCCCGTCTTCCTGCTGTCGTTGAAGGCGGCGGGCACCGGGCTGAACCTCACCCGGGCCGAACATGTCGTGCACTACGACCGCTGGTGGAACCCCGCCGTCGAGGCGCAGGCCACCGACCGTGCCCACCGCATCGGTCAGCACCGTCCCGTGCAGGTCCACCGGCTGATCGCGGAGGGCACCATCGAGGACCGGATCGCCGACATGCTAGCGCGCAAACGGGAGTTGGCGGACGCGGTCCTCGGCTCCGGCGAGGCCGCTCTGACGGAACTGACCGACGCCGAGCTGGCGGATCTGGTGGAGCTGCGAGGGGGCGGCCGATGAGCGGCAGGGACGAGATGGAGCGCACGTTCGACGCGCTGCCGCCGGCGCACGGCCGGGGTTTCGCAGAGACCTGGTGGGGCCAGGCGTGGCTCAAAGCGCTGGAGGACACGGCGCTCGACGGCGAGCAGCTGAAGAAGGGCCGCAGGCACGCGCGTGAGGGTGCGGTCGGTGCGGTGTCGGTACGTCCCGGGCGGATCACCGCCGTCGTACGGGACCGGGACGGCACCGCGCAGCGCAGCGATGTGCTGCTGCAGGAGCTGAGCGAGGAGGAGTGGGACCGCTTCCTGAACATGGCGGTCGACCGGGCGGGGCATATCGCCGCGCTGCTCGACCGGGAGATGCCGCCGCATCTGGTGGAGGACGCGGCGGCCGCCGGGGTCGAACTGCTTCCCGGCATCGGCGACCTGGAGCCCGAGTGCAGCTGTGAGGCATGGGACCACTGCCCGCACACGGCGGCCCTCTGCTACCAGCTGGCGCGGCTCCTTGACCAGGATCCGTTCGTGCTGCTGCTGATGCGGGGGCGAGGGGAGCGTCGTCTCCTTGACGAGCTGCAGATACGGAGTGTGGCGCGGGCGGCCGGGGCGGAGCCGGAGCAGGAGGCCGGCCAGGCACGGACGCCCGAAGGTGTGCGGGCCGACGAGGCATTCGCGGCGCGGGACATCCTGCCGCCGCTGCCGGCTCCTCCGCCGCTGCCCGACGAGCCCGGGCAGCCGGCCACGCTGGACACGGAGACCGCTCCGGCGCCCGGTATCGACGCAGCGGCGCTGGAGTTCCTGGCCTCGGATGCGGCGGCGCGGGCGCACCGACTGCTGTCGGAGGCTCTCTCACCCGGTCATGAACAGCAGCCGTTTAAAGCGGAGTTGACACTGGATCAGGACGCAGTACGACTGTCCGCCGCTGCGCCGGGACCGGCGGTCGCGGGACGTCTCGCCGCGGGCACGGACCGGCAGCGCGCCGAGCTGGACCTGGCCGTGCGCGCCTGGCGGTACGGCGGTGCGGCCGCCCTCTCGGTACTCGAGGAGGAGTGGACGCCGGAGGCGGAGGTGCTTGCACGGGCGCGGGCACAGCTCTCCGACGCTTGGGAGGAGGCGGAACGGCCGCAGTTGCGGGCGGGCGGCTCGGGCCGCTGGACGGTGGTGGGGGCGGAGGCGCAGTTGCGCGTGGGCCGTGACGGCCGCTGGTGGCCGTTCCGCAAGGAGCGCGGCCGCTGGGCCCCGGCCGGTCCCGCGGACCACGATCCGGCGGCGGCGCTGGCGGAGGTGCTGGGCGAGACGGGCTGAACGAGCCGTGTCGCACGCGTGTTGACAGTGCGCCAGGCGGTGTTCATCCGGCCGTCTCATCGCGTTCGGGAGGAGCACTCAGCCTGGCCACTGTCAGATGATCTGTTGGCCAGGAGGCCCGATGTCCCCGCACGCGCACCAGCAGCGCACCGTTCGCCGTTCCTTCGCCGTGGGGCTGCCGATCGCTCTGCTCGCGGCGATCGCCGTGGCGGGCACCGCCACGGGCGTGCCGGGTCATGACGGCGGCGAGCAGCGGGCTCCGCGCGTGGTGGCGACAGCGACTCTCGGGGACATCCCGCTGGGGCGGTTCAGCAACGCACTGCTGCCCGGCACGGTCGCCGACGACCGCGGCGTCGACCTCGGCGGGATCGGCAGCGACCTCTACCCGGCAGGCCGCAAGGGCGAGTTCTGGACGGTGACCGACCGCGGGCCCAACGGCCAGATCAAGGTGGACGGCAAGAAGCGCCGCACCTTCCCCGTCCCCGGGTTCGATCCGGCGATCGTGAAGGTGCGGGTGTCCGGAGATCAGGTGCAGGTGATCACGGCGATCCCGCTCACCACGCCGTCCGGCAGGCCGGTCACCGGGCTGTCGAACCAGGCCTCGCGCGACGAGGCCCCGTACACGTACGACGCGAAGACCCCGCTCTCGTACGACCCCAATGGCCTCGACACCGAGGGCATCGTGCGCGCTGCGGACGGCAGCTTCTGGCTCGCCGACGAGTACGGTCCGTCCCTCGTGCATGTCTCCGCCCGCGGCAGGGTTCTGGCGCGGTACGTGCCCGAGGGGCTGAAGCTGACAGGCGCCGGCTATCCGGTCGTGGAGGCTCTGCCCGGCATCCTGCTCCAGCGCAAGACCAACCGCGGCTTCGAGGGACTGACCCAACTCCCGGGCGGCGACCTGGTGCTGGCGGTGCAGAGCCCGCTGTCCGTGCCGGACGCGCATGCGGGCGAAACGTCGCGCAACGCGCGGCTGCTGCGATTCTCGCCGAGGAAGCGCGCCGTGACGGCGGAGTACGCCTACCGCTTCGACGCGGTGGACGTGGTCGACCCGAGCGAGGACGACACCTCGGAACTCAAGATCTCCTCGGTGGTGGCAATCGGCGGCGACAGCCTCCTTGTGCAGGAGCGCACCGACAAGACGTCCCGGCTGCACCGGGTCACCCTGCCACGCGGCGGCGGCATCCTGGGCGGTGCGTGGGACGACGCGGCGACCTCCCCGTCGTACGAGCAGCTCGAGGACCCCTCGGCGGCGGGCGTGCCCGTGCTCCGCAAGAGCCTGGTCGTCGACTTCGGCAAGGTCGCGGGCGTGCCCGGCAAGGTCGCGGGCGTGCCCGGCAAGGTCGAGGGCATCGCGCTGGTGGGCCGCGACACGCTCGCGCTCATCAACGACAACGATTTCGGGATGACCGACGGGCCCGAGGCCTTCGACGCGCAGGGACGCCTGGTGGACAGTGGCATCGAGACGACGGTGACGTACGTCCGGCTGCCGCGGCCGCTGCGCGGCTGACGACCTGCTGGCATCGATCATCAACTGCCGTTCATATCAACGGCAGTTGATGCGGCCATCCTCCGTCAACATGGGCCGCAGCCCGTAGCTCGTGAGGTTATCTTCCACAGCAGCACGGCGATGGCGCCCGCGGCCGCCGTCGCCGCTTCCCTTCGGGCGGGCGCCTGGACCTGGTGCAGTGGCCGGCCCGCGACTACGGGCTGTCCCGGCTCGACGCGTACCAGCTGATCACACCGGCGGGCGAGGCTCCGCTCGCCCATGTCCGCGACACCAACTGCCCCTGTGTCGCCGAGATCCGCAAAGAGTGGCTGCCGGCGGGAGATCCTCATGGCGGCCTCCACCGTCATCTGCGGGAGGTCGCCGCCTTACTGCCCCGCCACTGAAACCCCCCGCCAGGAGAGTCCCGTGAACCGCAGAGGACTGCTCCGGGGCGCCGCCGCCGCGGCCGCCACCGGTGTACTGCTGCCCGCCGCCCGCGCACATGCCGCAGCCAGGGCCGGCACCGACTATCCGCCGGCCCGCTGGGCGCCGGCCTCGACCGCCAACTGCACAGCGTCCGACCGCCCTTCGGAGTATCCCGTCGAGTATGTGGTCATCCATGTCACTCAGTTGGGTTTCACCGACACCCTCAGGGTCTTCCAGAACCCGGCGAAGCGGGTCTCCGCGCACTATGTGGTCCGCTCCGCGGACGGCTGTGTCGCGCAGTGTGTAGGGGAGCGCGACGTCGCCTGGCACGCCGGCAACTGGGACTACAACACCCGCAGCGTCGGCATCGAGCACGAGGGCTGGGTGGACCAGCCGAAGTACTTCACGCGGGCGATGTACGAGCAGTCGGCGGCGCTCACCGCCTCGGTCTGCGATCGCCACGGGATCCCCAAGGACCGGGCACACATCATCGGCCACTGCGAGGTGCCGGGCGCCACGCACACCGACCCCGGTCCGCTGTGGGACTGGGGGCGCTACATCGAGCTGGTCAACTTCGTCTGATGCGGGGACGCTTGTCGGTCCTCGCGGATGGGGTCACGATGGGCGCGGGAGGCCGAGTTGAGCGACGCATGGGTGGCCCTGGAGTCCGGCGCGGATCCGACGGAGCGGCTCGCCGCGCTCAGCCGGGCGTACGACGCGTATCTGACGGCGGGCCGGGTCGAGCGGCCGGTGCGTTCCGTGGTGGCCGAGTCCTGGCGGCGTTCGGCCCGCGCGCATGTCAGCCCGGAGGGTACGGCCGGAGTCGAGCTGGACGCCGACGATCTGGGGGCGTACCGCGAGAGCCATCCGCTGGCGCGGGTGATGCCGCTGGTCCGGGAGCTGATGGGCGCGTACGCGAGGGACGGCGAACATCTGGTCGCGGTCTGCGACGCGCAGGGCCGGCTGCTGTGGGTCGAAGGGCCTTCGGCCACCCGCCGGATGGCGGGCCGGATGAACTTCGTGCCGGGCGCCCGCTGGGCCGAGGCGGTCGCCGGGACGAACGCCCCGGGCACGGCGATCACGGTGGACCAGCCCGTCCAGGTCTTCGCCGCCGAGCACTTCCGACGGCCGGTGCAGGCCTGGACGTGTGCCGCGGCCCCCATCCACGACCCGGCCTCCGGGCGGGTGCTGGGCGCGGTGGACATCACCGGCGGCGACCGGCTGGCGCATCCGCACAGTCTGGCGTTCGTCGGGGCCGTGGCGCGGGCCGCCGAGTCGCAGCTTGCGCTGCTTGCCCCGCCGCCCGCGGCCGACCGTATGCGGCTTTCGGCACTGGGACGGGACGAGGCACTGCTGGTGGCGGGCGGGCGCAAGGTGCGGCTGAGCCGCCGGCACAGCGAGATCCTGGTGGTGCTGGCCCGGCGCCCGGAAGGTATCGGCGGCGACGAGCTGCTGGTGGAGCTGTACGAGGACGAGTCGGTCACCCCGGTCACGCTGCGGGCCGAGCTCTCCCGGCTGCGCGGCCTGCTGGGTCCTGAGCTGCTGCGCTCGCGCCCGTACCGGCTGGCCGTGCCGGTCGACGCGGACTTCGGCACTGTGGCGCGCCGGCTGGCCTCGGGGGCGGTGACCGGGGCACTGAGCGCCTACGCGGGTCCCCTCCTGCCCGCCTCGCAGGCTCCCGCGGTGGCACGGCTGCGGCGCCGTCTGGAGGACCAGCTGCGTGCGGCACTGATCGCCCGCGGCGATCCGGGGCTGCTGGCGGACTGGGCGTACAGCCCGTGGGGTGAGGACGACCTCGCGGTATGGCGGGCGCTTGCCTCCGTACTGCCCGTACGGCAGCGTCCGTCAGCGCTCGCGCGCGTACAAGAACTCGACGGCTGGCAGGGCTCCTGACCGCTGCCGCAGGGCACAACCCGGCCGACATTCGAACACACGGACAGTGACCCTTCCGTCCCCCTTTCACCAGCGGATGAAGGCTTCGACATTTCACCACCGGATGACGGCTCCCGCACTGCGATCACGGGCCGATCTCCTTAGTGTCATGTGGTGGAGCAGTGTCATGTGGTGGAGCGCCACAGGGCATGACCCGGCCGGGCCCCTGTCCGGCGCCCGCCCATCCGAACCGGAGGGAGCCCCCATGCCGGAGCTGTTCATCGGCGGTAAGTGGACCGCCGCGGTCGACGGGCAGGTTCGTGACATCCGCTGCCCCGCGGACGGCACCCTCGTCGCGACCATCGACGAGGCGGGGCCGAAAGACGCCGCGGCGGCGATCGCCGCGGCCCGTGACGCCTTCGACCGCGGACCGTGGCCCGGCACTCCGGCCGCGGAGCGCGGCCGGCTGCTGCTGCGCGTCGCCGATCTCCTGCAACGCGACAAGGACGCACTCGCCCGCGCCGAATCCCTGGACACCGGGAAGCGGCTCGTGGAGAGCGAGTACGACATGGACGACATCACGAACTGCTTCCGCTACTTCGGCAATCTGACGGCCGCGGGCGGCAGCGACCGGATTGTCGAGACCGGCAACCCCGAAGCGGACAGCAGAGTGGTGCACGAACCGGTCGGCGTGTGCGCACTGATCACCCCATGGAACTACCCGCTGCTGCAGACCTCCTGGAAGGTCGCCCCGGCGCTCGGCGCGGGCAACACCTTCGTGCTCAAGCCCAGCGAGCTGACCCCGCACACCGCCATCATCCTGATGCGGTTGCTGGCCGAGGCCGGGCTGCCGGACGGGGTCGCCAACCTGGTGCTGGGCGCTGGGCCCGCGGTGGGCGCGCCACTCAGTGAGGATCCGCGGGTCGACCTGGTGTCGTTCACCGGCGGTCTTGCCACCGGCCGCCGCATCATGGCGGCCGCCGCCCCCACCGTGAAGAAGATCGCGCTGGAACTGGGCGGCAAGAACCCGAACATCGTCTTCGCCGACGCCGACTTCGACGCGGCGGTCGACTACGCCCTGATGGCGGTTTTCCTGCACTCCGGCCAGGTCTGCTCGGCCGGGGCGCGGCTGTTGGTCGAGGACGAGCTGCACGACAGGTTCGTCGACACGGTGGTGGCCAAGGCCCAGGAGATCCGGCTCGGTGGCCCGTTCGACGAGAACGCCCGCACCGGGCCGCTGATCTCCGCCGAGCACCGCAAGAAGGTCGAGGCGTATGTCGCGGCAGGACTGGCCGAGGGCGCGGTGCTCCGCTGCGGCGGAGCGCGGCCCAAGGATCCCGCGCTGCGGGAGGGCTTCTACTATCTGCCGACCGTGCTGGACGAGTGCGCACCGGGCATGTCCGTGGTGCGCGAGGAGTCGTTCGGCCCGGTACTCACCGTCGAACGGTTCCGCGACGAGGAGGAGGCGGTCGCGCTCGCCAACGACACGGTCTACGGGCTGGCCGGAGCGGTCTGGTCGCAGGACGTCGACCGGTCGCACCGGGTGGCCTCGCGGTTGCGCGCCGGAACCGTATGGATCAACGACTTCCATCCGTACGTGCCCCAGGCGGAGTGGGGCGGTATGAAGCAGTCCGGTTTCGGCCGCGAACTGGGTCCCACGGGACTGGCCGAATACCGTGAGGCGAAGCACGTCTGGCGCAACCTCGCGCCGCGTCCGCAGAGGTGGTTCGAATGAGTGCGGAGACCGGCGGCGCGCCGGACCCCGTCGGCCCGGCCGGCGCCGCCAGGACGCAGAGCCAGCACGATGACGACGCGCTCGGCGAGCTCGGCTACCGCCCGGAGCTGAAGCGCACCCTCGGCAACTTCCACACCTTCGCCGCCGGGATCAGCTACATCTCCATCCTGACCGGCACCTTCCAGCTGTTCTACTTCGGTGTCGCCTTCGGCGGCCCCGCGTACTGGTGGTCCTGGCCGATGGTCTTCGTCGGCCAGCTGATGGTGGCCCTGTGCTTCTGCGAGCTCGCCGCCCGCTACCCGGTGGCCGGGTCCGTCTACAACTGGGCCAAGAGCATGGGCGGTCCGCACATCGGCTGGCTCGGTGGCTGGATGATGATGACGGCCACCATGGTGACGCTCTCCGCGGTGGTCCTCGCCTACCAGATCACACTGCCGCGCATCGACGACTGGTTCCAGTTCGTGGGTGATGGCAGCGGCAAGACCGATGCGGCCGCCAACGCCGTTCTCCTCGGCACGGTGCTCATCCTCTTCTCCACCCTGGTAAACGCCTTCGGCGTCAAACTCATGGCGACCATCAACTCGGCGGGCGTATTCATCGAGCTGATCGCCGCCGTCGCCCTGATCATCCTTCTCGCGGCACACATCACCCGTGGCCCCAGCACCGTCCTGACCGAGACCTACGGACTCGGCAGCGGCCAGCCCCTCGGATACTTCGGCGCGTTCCTGACCGCCTCGCTGGCCTCCGCGTATGTGATGTACGGCTTCGACACGGCATCGTCGCTCGGCGAGGAGTCGCACGATCCGAGCCGCAACGCGCCCCGCGCCATCCTGCGGGCCCTCATCGCGTCCTTCATCATCGGCGGGCTGATCCTGCTCTTCGCCCTGATGGCCGTGCCGAACCTGTTCGCGAAGCAGCTCTCCACGGAAGGTCTGCAGTACGTCGTGCTGGTGACGCTCGGCTCCACGATCGGCGAGATCGTGCTGTGGTGCGTGGTCGTCGCGATCACGGTCTGCACACTTGCCGTGCAGGCCGCGGGCATCCGGCTGATGTTCGCGATGGCCCGGGACAACAACCTGCCGGCGGGTTCGCTGCTCGCGCGGGTCAGCCCACGCTTCAAGACACCGGTGGTGCCCGCCGTGGTGATCGGTGTGGTGGGTGTTTTCATCCTGGTCATCAACATCAACCAGCCACAGATCTTCTCGGTGATCACCAGCATCGCCATCATCATGATCTACGTGGCCTATCTGCTGGTCACCGCCCCGATGCTGGCCCGGCGTCTGCGCGGCAAGTGGCAGCCCGCCGAAGGCAAGTTCTCCCTCGGCAGGTTCGGGCTGCCCGTCAACATCCTCGCGGTGCTGTGGGGCGCGGCCATGTCGCTCAACCTCGCCTGGCCGCGCGCCGAGGTCTACAACGCGACCGGACCGCAGCACTGGTATCTGCGCTGGGGCGCGTTCCTCTTCGTCGGCGTGGTCGCCCTCGGCGGCTTCGCCTACTACTGGTTCGTCCAGCGGCACCGTACGGGCGTGCTCGCCGAGCACCGCGCCGTGCTCGCGGACGAACCGCCGGCCGCCGCCAACTCCTGACTCCCCCGATCCTGGAGATTCCCTCGGTCCTTCTGTCCCACCGACCCTGGAGATGCGATGCCTGCAGACAGCCTCCTCCACGAGTTCGACTATGTGGTGGTCGGCGGCGGCACGGCCGGCGCCGTCATCGCCGCGCGACTGACCGAGGACCCGGACGTGAGCGTCTGTGTACTGGAGGCCGGTCCGTCGGACGTCGGCGACGACAGCATCCTCCGGCTCGACCGGTGGATGGCTCTGCTGGACTCCTGTTACGACTGGGACTACCCGGTGGAGCCGCAGGAGAACGGCAACAGCTTTCTGCGGCACGCCCGCGCCAAGGTGCTCGGTGGCTGCTCCTCGCACAACTCCTGCATCGCCTTCTGGGCGCCGGCCGAGGACCTCGACGAGTGGGGTTCGATGGGCTGTACGGGCTGGAGCGCCAAGGACTGCTTCCCGCTCTACCAGCGCCTGGAGACCAATGACGCACCCGGGGAGCACCACGGCCGCTCGGGCCCTGTCATCATCCGTACCGTCCCGCCGAACGACCCGTGCGGAACGGCACTGCTGGCCGCCTGCGCGGCTGCGGACATCCCCACGACCCCGTTCAACACCGGCGTCACAATGATGCGCGGCGCACACTGGTTCCAGATCAACTGCCGTCCCGACGGCATCCGTTCGTCCGCGTCGGTGTCGTATCTGCACCCCATCCTCGGCAAGCGGCCGAACCTGGAGGTACGTACCGATGTGCAGGCCAAGCGGCTGGTGCTCAACGGAGATCGGCGCTGCACCGGCGTGGAGTACCTGGAGCCCGACACGATTCACAGTGGCGCGGTCATGGCGCGCCGCGAAGTGATCGTCTCCTGCGGGGCCATCGACTCTCCGAAGCTGCTGATGCTCTCGGGTATCGGACCGGCGGACCATCTGCGGGACTGCGGAGTTGACGTGCAGGTGGACTCGCCCGGCGTCGGCTCGCGTCTGCAGGACCATCCGGAGGGCGTGATCATGTGGGAGGCGAAGCAGCCCATGGTCACCTCCTCCACGCAGTGGTGGGAGATCGGCATCCTCGCGGACACCGAACCAGGCCTGGACCGGCCGGACCTGATGTTCCACTACGGCTCGGTGCCGTTCGACCTGAACACCTATCGCCGCGGATACCCGACGTCCGACAACGCCTTCTGTCTCACCCCGAACGTCACCCGGGCCCGGTCCATGGGTACGGTGCGGCTGCGCACCCGCGACTTCCGGGACAAGCCGAAGGTCGACCCGCGGTACTTCACGCACGAGCACGACATCCGGGTCATGACGTACGGTCTGCGGCTCGCCCGTCAGATCGTCTCGAAGGCGCCGATGGCGGAGTGGGCGGGCACCGAGCTCGCTCCGGGCCCTGCGCTGCAGTCCGACGAGGAGCTGTTCAGCTATATCCGCGAGACGCACAACACCGTCTACCACCCGGCGGGCACTGTGCGGATGGGCGCGGCGGACGACGCCGACTCGCCGCTCGATCCGCAACTGCGGGTCAAGGGCGTCAGCGGGCTGCGGGTGGCCGACGCGTCCGTGATGCCGTTCCTGCCTACGGTCAATCCGTGCATCACCACGATGATGATCGGCGAGAAGTGTGCCGACATGATCAAGGCGACCTGACACCAGGCTGAACCGTCGCTGCGAGCCCTCCGTCCGAACCCTGGCTCTGATCCTCGGTCCGATCCTTCGGTCCGATCCGCAACCTGCTTGCAACGTCCGGGCTCCTAGCCTCACGGCGAGCGCCGTCCAAAGGCGGGCGGCACCCTCACCGGGAGGCCATGGAGATGACCCGATATGCAGCGCCGGGCAGCGACGGCGCGATCGTCTCGTACCAGTCCCGCTACGACCACTGGATCGGCGGCGAGTACGTCCCACCGGCCGGCGGCCAGTACTTCGAGAACCCGAGCCCGGTCAACGGCCGTCCCTTCACCGAGGTCGCCCGCGGCACCGCCGAGGACGTCGAACGCGCCCTCGACGCGGCGCACTCCGCCGCGCCCGCCTGGGGCCGCACCTCCGCCGAGGCACGCGCGGGGATCCTCAACAAGATTGCCGACCGGATGGAGGCGAACCTCGAGCAGCTCGCGGTCGCCGAGAGCTGGGAGAACGGCAAGCCGGTACGGGAGACCCTGGCCGCGGACATCCCGCTCGCCATCGACCACTTCCGCTACTTCGCAGGGGTTCTGCGCGCCCAGGAGGGCTCGCTGAGCGAGGTCGACGACGACACCATCGCGTACCACTTCCATGAGCCGCTCGGCGTCGTGGGACAGATCATTCCGTGGAACTTCCCGATCCTGATGGCGACCTGGAAGCTGGCGCCCGCGCTGGCGGCGGGCAACGCGGTGGTACTGAAGCCGGCCGAGCAGACCCCGGCGTCCATCCACTTCTGGCTGAGCCTGGTCGCCGATCTGCTGCCGCCGGGCGTCGTCAATATCGTCAACGGCTTCGGCGTGGAAGCCGGCAAGCCGCTCGCCTCCAGCCCGCGCGTCGCGAAGATCGCGTTTACCGGCGAGACCACGACGGGGCGGCTGATCATGCAGTACGCCTCCGAGAACATCAAACCGGTCACGCTGGAACTCGGCGGCAAGTCGCCGAACATCTTCTTCGACGACGTATGGGCGGCGGACGACGACTTCCGCGACAAGGCACTCGAGGGCTTCACCATGTTCGCCCTCAACCAGGGCGAGGTGTGCACGTGTCCGTCGCGTGCGCTGATCCAGCGCGGGCACTACAGCGAATTCCTGGAGGCGGGCATCGCACGCACCGAGAAGATCGTGCCCGGCCACCCGCTGGACACCGACACGATGATCGGCGCCCAGGCCTCCAACGACCAGCTTCAGAAGATCCTTTCGTATCTGGACATCGGTCAGCAGGAAGGCGCGAAGGTCCTGACGGGGGGTCAACGTATCGAGTACGAGGGCGAGTTGTCGGGCGGTTACTACGTGCAGCCGACGATCTTCGAGGGTGACAACCGTATGCGGGTCTTCCAGGAGGAGATCTTCGGCCCGGTCGTCGCTGTCACGTCCTTCTCGGACTTCGACGATGCGATCAAAACGGCGAACGACACGCTGTACGGGCTCGGCGCGGGCGTGTGGACCCGGGACATCAACACCGCCTACCGGGCGGGGCGCGCCATCCAGGCGGGCCGGGTCTGGACGAACTGCTACCACGCCTATCCGGCGCACGCGGCGTTCGGCGGCTACAAGCAGTCGGGGATCGGCCGCGAGAACCACCGGATGATGCTGGACCACTACCAGCAGACGAAAAACCTGCTGGTGTCGTACTCGCCGAAGAAGCTCGGCTTCTTCTAGAGGCCACAAGAGAAGGCGCCTGACCTGGGCTTTTGCCCGTCAGGCGCCGCTCGACCCGATCAAGCCTGAGCTCGCTTTGCGTCGTACCCGCCAGTTCCTCGCACTCCCGTCTCGCTCCTGACCAGCACTTCCGGCCCACTCTTTACCTGCGGTGACGCCGGAACGGCAGCGGGGTCCACCTCTTCGCTGAGCTGTGAGACTCCGGGGCCATGGGCCGTCATGAGGCCGCGCCCAAGACCATCGACCATCGACCATCCGCACGTGGGCCCCTGACGCTGGACTGCGACGTGCTCACCGTGCTGGGCACTCAGGCACTCAGGCACTCGCCGGCGCCCGGATTGCGTCGTCCATGCCGCGCCGAAGGCGCCAGGGCTACGCAGTCCGGGCGACAGCCATCTGGGCCACCGCAGCAGCCGGGCGACTCCGCCGGCATGAGGGTGTGCTCGCTGATCGCCCTGCGCGACCAGCACTCCCCCGGCCAGGACGGCCTCCTGCGTTTCCTGCCCACCCCTGACCTGCCGTCGCGGTCGGTGCTCTTGGCCCCGCTGGAAGGCCCTCACCCCACCCGCCCACACCGTCAACGCTCACCCGCGCCCCGGATCCGGGGCGGTAGTGGCGACGGCACGCTGCAGATCATCGGCCTACCGATGGAGGCCACTACTCGCTGAACCGACGCCGTTCCAGAGACCGACCTACCTCGCATGGACGAACCGCCTATAGCGGCTGGAGTCGGCACCTCGGACACCGAGGGTGAGCGGACGACTATTTTCGGTCAGAGGTGCGATTCGTGTCGCCATGTACGAGATCGGCCGAGGCCTGCCGGGCGAGCGCTGCGCGGATCTTCTTGCCGCGAAGCCTTTGCGTGTGTCATTCATCCGGAAGTTGCCCCGTTCTAGCGGAAGATTTGCCGATCCGGCGGTGATACCGCATGAGAAACGACCGAAAGTGTCCTTTGTGTTTTGACTGTTGATCGGACCGACGGTGAAGGTCTGGTTCATGTCCCCCTCACCCCCCGTCGCATCCAGCGGTCTGCTGCGTATGCGCGACTTCCGTCTCCTGCTCGCCGGCGCCGCGGCCGGTCAAGTCGGCGCCCAGGTCACTCTGGTCGCGCTGCCTCTGGTGGCGGTTCTCGTGCTGAAGGCACCCGCGTTTCAGGTGGGACTGCTCACGGCTGCCGAGACCGCCGCGTTCCTCCTGATAGGGCTGCCTGCGGGCGCCTGGGTCGACCGGATGCGGAAACTCCCGCTGATGATCCGGTCCGATGCGGTGCGCGCCCTGGCCATGGCGAGCGTCCCGCTGGCCGCAGTCGCCGACGTACTGACGATGGCGCAGCTGTACGTCGTCGCTCTGGTCACCGGAGCGGCAACCGTCTTCTTCGACGTGGCCCATCAGAGCTACCTGCCCGAACTGCTGCCCAAGGAGCGGCTGATGGCGGGCAACGGGGCATTGGAGACGGTCCGCTCGTCGGCCCACGTCGCCGGCCCGGGGATCGGCGGCGGACTCGTACAGGTACTCGGGGCCCATCTGGCGATCGTGGCCGACGCGATCGGCTACGCCGTGTCCGCGCTTTTCCTGCTGGCTATGAAGCGGCCGCCCGAGAGCCGGCCCGAGCCTGTTCCGGGCGCGTCCCTGCGCAAGGACATCGGGGAAGGCCTCCGGTTCGTCCTCGGCCACCCTTTGCTGCGGGTCATCGCCGCAACGACCGGCCTCGGCAACTTCTTCACCGCGATGCTGATGGCCACTCAGACCATCTTCCTGGTACGGGTGATCGGCCTGCAGCCGGTCGCCATCGGTCTGATGCTCTCCGCGTCCGCCGTGGGCGGACTCGTCGGTGCACTGAGCGCCGCCACGCTCGCCGGCCGCCTCGGGCAGGCCCGCATCATCTGGCTCTCCGCGCTGGCAACCGGGCCGTTCGCACTGTTGTGGCCGCTGTCCGGACGGGGAGCCACCGCCGCCCTGTTCGCCATCGGCTCCGGCGTAGTCTCCTTCGGCGCTGTTGTCTACAACGTCGCCCAGGTCAGTTTCCGTCAGACGCTCTGCCCGCCCCGCCTGCTCGGCCGGATGAACGCCACACTGCGCTTCCTTGTGTGGGGCACCCTGCCGCTCGGCGCGGTCGTGGGCGGCGCCGTCGCGGGCGCCTTCGACCCGCGCGCCGCACTCTGGGCCTGCGCGATCGGCTTCCTCTTCGTACCGCTGCCGTTGCTGCTCTCCCCTCTGCGCCGCATGCGCGATCTGCCGGCCGGTCCGGACGACACGCAAGACCCGGGAGACCCGGCCAAGCACGACACCGGCGGCCACCCCGAGACCCTCGCCGTCGGCTGACTCGCAGCCCCCGTTGCAGCTCCGGCCTGACTGACGGTCATTTCTTGCTGCCGTCCCGCCCGAGCGGCATGACGCGGCGTCCGACGCGCGGCCATGACGGACACGACAGAGAGGACAACGTGCACCTCAGCATCACGGGCCAGTACCTGGCTCGCTACCAACGCATGGCCGCCGACAGCAGGGAAAATGATCTGCTGCCTGTCACCGGAGCTCAGCGGCGCTTCGTCCTGGTGCGTTCCCTGGACCCCGCCGGACGGCCGGACATCGTCCCGATGTTCTTCGCCTTCCCCCGGGGCACCGTGGATCCGGTACGGCTGCGAGCGGCCGCGAACCATCTGGCCGCCCGGCACCCGGTGCTGCGCGCCCACCCGGAGGTGCTCCGCGGCACCCCCGCGCTTCGCCTGGCGGAGCCGGACGTACCGGTGGAACGCCCCGTTCGCGCGCCCGGCGAGGACGCGGCCACCACCATGCGTCGAGCCCTGAGCGCCTGGACCGCGCAGGGCTCACCGCTGCGGCTCTACCTGGCCGAGGACGGACCGGATGCCGAGGAAGAGGTACTCGCGGTCGTACTGGACCACACCGCCTGCGACGGCCAGTCGCTGGCGCGCATCGTCGAGGAGCTGAGCAGCGCCTACCGCCACGGGACCGGCCCCGGAGAACTCGCGCCCGCCGACGCGGCCGCGGAACTGGCCGCCTACCGGGAAGCGGTTCAGATGCAGCTCGAGGCCGAGCAGCGCGCGGGGTCGGCCGCCGCGCTGGAGTACTGGGGCGGGCGGCTGCGCGACGTGCGCGAACGCGCTGCGCTGCCCGTGCCGCAGGCTCCCGCCCCCGGCACGCTGCCCAGCGGCGCGGCCGAACTGCGGCTGCCCGCCCCGGCCGCCGGCGCACCGTTCCCCGCGCTGCTCGACGCCTGCCTGGCAACGGCCCGCGTCCTGTACGGAGCCGGTCATGTGTCACCGATCGGGTACCCGTGGGGCGGCCGCCCGGCCGCCGCGGCGCCGGTGGTCGGCTGCTTCCTCAACACCGTTGTTTTCCCCGCCGGGACCGATGACGCCCCCGGCGGCCCGAGCGGTGACGACCCTTTCGGCGCGGAGGCGACGGCCACCGACTGGTGGGGCGACCTCGACCGGGCGGACACCCCCTTCGACGAAGTCGTGCACGCCGCCCGGTCGGCCGGGTCCCTGTGGTCGGGCCGACTGGACGGCCTGCTGACCGTCGACGACGCCCGTCGCCGTCCGCCGCTGAGCCTGGGCGGAGTGGTGGGCCGCGAGGTCCACATCGACGGCCGGCACGTGCGCGCCCCGTTCGCCGTGTCCGTCATTCACGGGCCGGAACTCCACATCCGCATGGTGTGGGACCGCCACGTGCTCGACGACCACACCGCCGAAGACGGGTTCGGCGCCTTCTGCGCGGCCCTGCCCGCCCCGGAGCGAGCCGACGTCACCGTCGGCTGAACGCCGCAGTTGCACACCGAAACGACACAGCGCCGAGCCGTACACGGCTGACGCACCGCACACCCCTCAAGCCACCTGGCCACAGAACCGTCCCGAAGCCACCGAGCACAGCACGGCAGGACCGCGCGATCCGCGGACCGGCCTGCGAACCCCGGGTGGGGAGCACAACCGTGCCCCGACCCGCATCCGAAGAACCCGACCCGACAACCTCAGGGATCGCCCATGCTTCCCCTCTCCTCGTCGCAGGAGATCGTCTGGCTGCACGAACAAGTGCAGCCGGGCAGCCGCGCCTACAACTTCACCGCCTCACTCGACCTGTGGGGGACGCTGGACACCGAGGCCCTGCGCCGCGGACTGACCGCCGCCCTCGACCGTCACCCCGGACTGCGCCTGGAACTCGTGGCTGTCCCCGGCGCGATGCCCGCCCAGCGGGCCGCCGACGCCTGTGCGCCCCGCCTGCGCAGCGTGGATCTGACCGGGGAGGCCGACCCGGAGACCGCGTTCGCCGAGCTGCTGCGCACCGAGGCCGAGACCCCTCTCGATACCTATGAGGCGCCGCTGCTGCGCTGGACCCTGGCGCGGCTCGCCGACGACCAGCACCGGCTCATCCACGTCGAGCACCACCTGATCCACGACGGGCACTCCTTCGCGATCCTGCTCGGCGATGTCTTCACCGCCTACCGCGCCCATGTCCTCGGTGAGCCGGTCGCACTGCCTCCGGCGACCTCGTACGCGGACCATGTGCGTGCCCAGGCCGACTCCCAGGCCGGCTACGTACGAACCATCGAGCGGCAGGCGAGCCTTGAGTACTGGGCCGACGAACTGCGCGACGCCTCCCACGACATGCCGTTGCCCGGCCTGACCCGGCCCGGCGCCCGGCGCAGGCACCACGGCGGTCAGCTGCGGCAGTCGATCGGCGCCGATCTGACCCAGCGGCTGCGCGCCCACACCCGCGAGCGCGGCCTGACCCCGTTCTCCACGCTGCTCGGGCTCTTCGCGGAACTTCTGCGCCGGCACAGCGGCCGCTCCCAGATGGTCGTCGGCACCGCCGTCGGCAACCGCCCTCGGGGGTTCGAGGACGCCGTGGGCATGTTCGTCAACACGATCCCGCTGCGGCTTCGCCTGGACCCGAAGGCTCCGGCCGAGGACACCATGGACGAGGTGACCGACACCCTCATCCGGGCTCTGCCGCATCAGGAGGTGCCGGTCCAGGAGTTGACCCGCGCACTGGGCCTGCACACCTCCGGCGTGGACAACCCCCTGTTCAGTGTCATGTTCAGCGCGCACGACGCGGCACTGCCCGAGATCGAGGTGCCAGGCCTGGACATCACCCTCTTCGAAGGGTTCAACACCGGCACCACCCGATTCGACCTCGATGTCGTCCTGCTGCCCGACGACCGGCGTGGAGTGGGCCCCCGCCACGGGGCGCCCGGCATGACCCTGGTCTGGGACTACGACGCCGATCTCTTCGGCGAGGACGTGGCGAAGCTGCTCGCCGAACGCTTCCTGGATCTGCTGCGCGCCTACCTGGACGCTCCCGCCACCGTGCTCGCCGACCTCGCCCTTCCGGCGACGGCCGGCGATCTGGCACCCGAACCGCACGCAGTCGCGCAGGCCCGGGACGCACTCGACCCGGCCGCCGCCCACGACGCCTCGCTGCCCGCACTGCTGATCGGGGCCCGCCGGCTCACCTACGGCGACCTCAACGAGCGGGTCACCTCCCTCGCACAGCGGATGCGGGACGCCGGTGTGACGGCCGGTCAGCCGGTCGCCGCCGTACTGCCGCGTGGCGCCGACTCGGTGGTGACGCTGCTGGCCTGTCTACGGACCGGAGCCGTGTACTGCCCGCTCTCACCGTCCGACCCGGTCTCCCGTCTGGAGCTGCTGCTCGAGCGGCTCGGCCCGGCGCTCGTGCTCACCTCCGCCGACGCGGGAGCGAAGCTGCCCGCACACCTTCCGACGGCGCAGATCGATGCCGCCTCCTTCCCCGCCGCGCGACCGGCCCATGTGGTGGCCGGTGCGGCGTACATCATCCACACCTCGGGTTCGACCGGCATACCCAAGCCGGTCGCGGTGGGCCGGGCGGCCCTGGAGAACCATCTGACCGGCGCGGCCGACCGGTTCGGCCTGGCCGCTGGTGACCGGGTGCTGTTGTTCGCCCAGCCCTCGTTCGACGTTGCGCTGGAAGAGGTCCTGCCCTCGCTGTATGCCGGTGCCTGTCTCGTCGTACCGGAGCGGGAAGTGCCCACCGGAGCAGAACTCGCCGAGCTGCTGGCCGCCGCCCGGGTCACCGTCGCCAACCTCCCGACCAGTTACTTCCTCGCCACCCGCGAGGAGTTGCGGCCGGTGCTGCGCGAGCGTCGCTGGTCGCCGAGGCTGCTGGTGCTCGGCGGCGAGCGCATCCCGGCGGATGCGATGCGCGTGTTCCTCGCCGACACCGACGCCGCCGTGTTCAACGTCTACGGAGTGACCGAAGCCGCGATCAGCTCGACCGTGTACGAGATCACCCGCGAGAACCTCGTGGACGGGGCGGAAATCCCCCTGGGCACCGAACTGCCCGGCGAGCGGATCCACGTCCTGGACGCGGCGCTGCGTCCACTGCCGGCCGGTGCGGTCGGTGAACTGGCCATCTCCGGCGCCGGTCTGGCCGAGGGGTACGTCGGCAATCCGGAGGCCACCGCGGCACGATTCGTACGGATCGAAGCACTGAACGGCGAGCGGGTCTACCTCACCGGCGACCTCGGCTACCGGGATCGCGACGGGCTGTTGCACTTCCTGGGGCGCCGCGACAACCAGATCAAACTGCGGGGCTACCGCATCGAACTGGAGGAGGTGGAGGCCGCGGCATCGGCCGTGCTCGGCGGACGTTCCTGTGCCGTCGTACTGGACCGGGAAGCTGCCGGCGGACCGCGCCTGGTCGGCTTCCTGGAGAACTCCGACGAGCAGCGGCCATGGGACGAGCAGGCGATGCACCTCGAACTGAGCCGCCGTCTGCCGGGTGCCCTCGTACCCGGCCGATGGGCGCGGCTGGATGCCATGCCGACCCTGCCCGGGGGCAAACCGAACCGAGTGGCGCTGGCCCGTCTGGCCGCCGAACTCGAGCCCACCGCACCGGCCGAGGAGAGCGCCACGGCCGCAACGGACCCCGCGGCATTCGCCGATCCGTCTCTGGCGCTGCTCGCCGAGGGCTGGCGCGAGGTGCTTGGCCACAGTCGGTTCACCGATGCGTCCCACTTCTTCCGGACCGGCGGACACTCGCTGCTCGCCGCGCGGCTGGCGGCCTGGCTGGAACCCCGCATCGGTGCACGGCCGCCGTTGCGGCTGCTCTTCCAGAACCCGGTCCTGTCCGACCAGGCGCGCGCCCTTGGCGCGCTCGCCACGCCGACCGTTGCTGCCCACACCGCTACGACCACGCCGACGGAGTCGTGATGACCGAGATGCTGAGTGACACGCCGACGGGGGCCACGCCGATGACCGGGCGTTCTGCCGAGCCGATGGCCGAGGAGACCTCCGCGCTGATGAACGGCCGTCAGGGCGCCCTGCCGAGCGTCGTACACGGCACGCCCCTTCCCGAAGCCACCGCCGCCGGAGTGCTCTCCCGCTACGAGGAATGGGTACGCCGCAGCCCCGAGGCCCCCGCCGTGGTCGACGGGACCCGTTCCTGGAGCTACCGGCAGCTGGACGAGGCGGCCGACGACGTCCTTCGCGCCCTGAGCGACCGGGTCCGCCCGGGCGACCTGGTCGGCGTCTGCCTCGACCGCTCGGCGGCGCTGGCCGTGACCGCGATCGCCCTCGCCCGGATCGGAGCGGTCTATCTCCCGCTGGGCCCCCGCCCCGGTGAGCGCCGCATCGACGCGGTCACCGAGGACGTCGCCGTGGTCTGCCTGATCGGGGACCCCACCGTGCTGCCCGCCCGCCATCAGGCCGCCGAGCAGATCGCGCTGCCGCTGCCGGGAGAGGGGACGAACGCCGCCCCGAAGGTCGTCGCGGCCTTCGCCCCTCCCGCTGCGAGTGCGCGCCCGGCTCCGCAGGAAGCCTTCTACGCCGTGCTGACCTCCGGCTCCACCGGGCGGCCGAAGGCCGTCGCCGTCGCGGAAACCGCCCTGTCCGCACTGCTGGACTGGTACCGCACCGAGACCGGCCTGGCGCCCGGAGACCGGCAGTCACTGCTGATCGGCGTCGCGTTCGACCCGCATGTGATGGAGCTGTGGGCCGGTCTGACGTCCGGCGCGGCTCTGGTTCCCGCTCCGGACGCTGTTCGCTGGGACCCGGCCGAACTCATCGCATGGTGGCGCGACGCCGCCGTGACGGTGTGCGTCGTGGCCACTCCGATGGCCGAACCGGTGCTGGACCGGACCTGGCCCCAGGACCTCGAACTGCGTCACCTCGTTGTCGGCGGCGACCGGATGCGCCGACGCCCCGGTGCGGATGTGACCGCCACGGTGCACAACGCGTACGGGCCGGCCGAGGCCACCGTCGTCACCACCACCCACGCCATGCGCGCCACGGACCGCGACGCGGGCGACGAGACAGCGCCGTCGATCGGAACTCCGATCCCGGGCGCCACGGTCGTCGTCACCGCGGCGGACGGCCGTGTCGTAGCCCGCGGTGAGGCCGGCGAACTGTGCATCGGCGGCACTTGCCTGGCAGTCGGCTACCTGGACCCGGAGCTGACGGCACGGCGATTCACCGCCCCGCCCCCGGGAATCGACGCGGGGCGGACAGACCGCGTGTACCGGACCGGGGACCGGGTGCGGATGCTGGACGACGGCAGGCTGGAGTTCCTCGGCCGTCTCGACGATCAGGTGAAGATCAGCGGAGTACGGATCGAACCGGCCGAGGTCGAGGGCGCGCTCGAACAGAACCCGTCGGTGCGCAGCGCGGTCGTCACCGCCCCCCGTTCCGCCGACGGCAGCGCCCGCCTGGTGGCGTACGTCCTCGCATCCGACGGAGCGAGTGCTGACGAGCTGCTGTCCGCGGTACGGGCCTGGCTGCCCGAGCAGGCCGTGCCCTCGGCTGTGCGGATCCTGGACGCCTTCCCACTTGACGCCAACGGCAAGGTCGACCGTGCCCAACTGCTGAAGCAGGCCGCGGCCCCCACGCAGCCGATCGCCGCCGACAGCGCCACTGCCGACGACGGCGATTCGCACGACGGCGCGACGGAGAGCGAGCAACTGGTCCTGCGGGTGGTGCGCGACCTGCTGGACAGCCCCCGTACCGAACTGGGCGACAACTTCACCGAGGCCGGCGGAACCTCGCTCGTCGCCTCGCGCCTGCTGACCGTGATCGAGCAGGAGACCGGAGTGCGGCTGCGCGCACCGGAGTTGCTCCGTCAGCCCGACCTTCGGGCAGTCGCGGCCGTACTCGACAAGCGCCGCGCCGCCGTCGGACCGGCGGTGGCCTGAGATGGCGACCGTCCTGGCAAACACCCCCGACCACAGGAAGGAAAGCCCCGTGCCGGCTGACCGCACACCGTCCGCGTACGCCTCCGGCCTGCCCGCCCTGGTGGCGTGGCACGCCGAGCAGACCCCGCAGGCCCTGGCCGTGATGGACGGCGACACCACGCTGACGTACGCGCAGCTGGTCACCTCCGCCCGCGCTCTGGCTGCACACCTGCACGACCATGGCGTCCGCCCCGGCGACCGGGTGGCGCTGCTGGTGCCGCGATCGGCCCGCACGCTCGTCGCGCAGCTCGCGCTGTGGTGGGCAGGCGCGGCGTGCGTGCCGCTCGACCCGGCACACCCGCGTCCGCGTACGGAAGCCATGCTCGCCACCGCCGGGGCGACACTGACCGTCGGCGACAGCAAGCTGCTCGAATCCGCGGCCCCCACGGGCGCCACCCTGGCGCTGCCCGACGATCCACTGCTGACCGGCGCCGAGCTGCCCGCGGTTGAGCCCGGCCCGAACGCGACGGCGCTCGTCCTGTTCACCTCGGGGTCCACCGGCCTTCCCAAGGGCGTGACGGTCACCCACGGCGGCATCGCCCAACTGGTCACCGCTCCGCAGTACGCCACCGTCACCGCCCGCGACCGGGTGCTGTTCCACTCGCCGACCACCTTCGACGCCTCGACCTTCGAGGTGTGGTCGGCCCTCGCCAACGGAGCCGCCGTGGTGGTGTGCACCGTCGAGCGGCCCTCCTTCGAGGATCTGGCCCAGCAGGTGGAGCGGCACGGCGTGACCGTGGCGTTCTTCACCACGGCGCTGTTCCACCAGCTGGCTGCCCGCCGCTCCCGGGTGTTCTCGGTGCTCCGCACGGTGGTGGTGGGAGGCGAGGCGATGGCCGCCCAGCATGCCCGAGCGGTGCTGCGCGCATTTCCCTGGCTGGAGTTGGTCAATGGCTACGGACCGACGGAGACGACGACGTTCGCGACGGCGCACAGGGTCACCGATGCGGACTGCGACGGCCCGGTGCCGATCGGCCGCCCGGTCGCCGGTGCCGTCACACACGTCCTGGACGGGACCGGGCGGCCGGTCGCGCCGGGCGAACACGGTGAACTGTGGATCGGCGGCAGCCGTCTGGCAGGCGGATACGCGGGACAGCCGGAGCTGACCGCCGAACGCTTCGTGGACCATGCGTCGCTGGGCCGCCTGTACCGCTCCGGCGACCTGGTCTCGGGGCGCCCGGACGGAGTTCTGGACTTTCACGGCCGCGTCGACGACCAGGTCAAGGTCCGCGGATTCCGCGTCGAGCCGGGCGAGGTCGAGCACATCCTGCGCGAGCAGGCGGAGGTGGCCGACGCCGCTGTGACCGTGCGCCGGCCCGCAGCGGACGACGCCCGCCTGGCCGCCTTCGTCGTAGCCGCGCCCGGCCCGGTACCCCGTGCCGAGACGCTGAGGGCGCGGCTCGCCGAACAGCTGCCCGCCCATCTGGTCCCCGACGAGCTGACCCTCGTGGAGCGGCTGCCCCTGACGGTCTCCGGCAAGGTGGACCGGCGCGCGCTCACCGCTTTTCACGGCACCGCCACCGCCGAAGAAGCCACCCAGGCGCTGACCCCGCTCCAGCAGGCCGTCGCCGAGGTGTGGAGCCGCAGCCTGGGCTGCGAGGTGAACCGGCCGGACGCCGACTTCCTCGCCTACGGCGGCCACTCCTTGCTCGCCCTGGTCGTCACGGACGACCTGCGCGAGGAGCTCGGGGTGGAGCTGTCCCTGCCCGACTTCTTCGCCGCCCCCACGGTGGCCGGACAGGCCGCGCTCGTCGAGCGTGCCCTGCTGGCCAACCACAGAGATCTCCACCTCGACGCGCCGGAGGACACAGATGTCCACTGACAGCACCCCCAGCTCCGCCGCGCTGCAGGAGGAACTGCTGCGCAGGGCCCGGGCCCGCGCCGGCACCCGCCCTGCCGCCCCGGTCCCCACTGCCGTCCACCACCAGGGGCCCGCCCCGCTCTCCCACGCCCAGCGGCGGATGTGGCTGATGGACCGCCTCGGCCAGGGAGGCTCCCTCTACAACGTGCCCTTCGCCACCCGGCTGCACGGGCCGCTCGACGTGGACGCCTTCACCGTCGCACTCACCACGCTCGTACGGCGCCACGCCATCCTGCGTACCCGTTACGGTCAGAGCGGCGACGAGCCGTACCAGGAGACGCTCCCCGCGCCCGACACGATCGCCGTGCCGGTGGTGGAGGCCGACGGCGACGGCGCGCAGGCGCTCGCCGAGGAGGCACGCCGTCCGTTCGACCTGGCTGCGGGTCCCCTGCCGCGCGCCCTGGTGCTGCGGCACGGCCCCCGGGACCACACGGTGCTGCTGACCTTCCACCACATCACCATCGACGGCGGGTCGCTGGAGACCGTCGCCGACGAACTGACCCAGCTGTACGCAGCCGCCGTGGACGGACGCCCTCACGAACAGCCGGAGCCGCCGCAGTACCCGGACTACGCGCGCCGCGAGCACGCGGCGACCGTCCGCCTCGATGCGGGACTGGGTCACTGGACGCGCCGGCTCGCCGGAGCCGTACCACTGCGGCTGCCCCGGCCCGCGCACCCTTCCCCCGACCTGGGCACGCGGCCTGCCGTCGCCCGCACCACGAAGCTCGACGCCTCGGTGCTGCCTGCACTGCGCGAGCTGGGCAGGCAGCACCGAGCCACCCTCTTCACGGTGTCCCTCGCCGCCGCCTTCGCCGCGCTGCAGCGGTTCACCGGCGAGGACGACCTGGTCATCGGCTGCGCCGGCACCCACCGCGAGGGGGCGGCCATGCGCGGTCTCGTCGGACTGTGCGTCAATACCCTTCCGGTACGTGTGAACCTGTCCGGCAACCCGGAGTTCGGGATCCTTGTGGACCGGGTGCGGGACGCGCTGCTGGAGGCCCAGGAACACCGGGACGTTCCCTTCGACCTGATCCTGGAGCGGCTCGGCGCCGCCGCGCGGGACGCCGACGGCACGCCGCTGGTGCGGGTCACCGCGGACGTCCTGCGGGAGCCCACGGCGCTCCCGCTGCCTGGCACGGTCGCCGAGCCCGTCGAAGTCGGCCTAGGCGAAGCCAAGTTCGACCTGTCGTTCGGCCTCATGGACACCGACGAGCCCGCCTGCCTGCTCCAGTACGGTCAGGCAGCGCTGGCGACGGAGGCGGGAGACCAGCTGGCAGACGCCTTCGCCGACCTGCTGGCCGCAGTCGCCGTCGACCCGGAACTGACACTGTCACGGCTGCCCGGCCGGCCATGGGCGGTCCCGGCCGACGACGAGTGCCACCCGGCCGAGACGCGGCTGCGGACGCATCCGCAGGTGAGCGATGCGGCAGTGCCGCAGCCGACGACCGGACCGCTGATCGCCTACGCCGTCCTGCGGGAGACCGGGGGCCCCTCGCCCGCCGAGTTGCGGACCCATCTCCGGTCCGCCCTCGCCCGGGAACTCGTCCCGGCCGCGGTGACACTGCTGGACGCGATGCCGCGGAACGCCGACGGCGCACTGGACGCCGACCGGCTGCCCGGCGCCGCATCAGCCTCCGCCCTGCACGGGGACCGTGCGCACGCGGTGACGGCGGCGTTCACCGCTTTGCTGGGCCGGACCCCGGCGCCGGACGACGACTTCTTCGTCCTCGGTGGCCATTCCCTGATCGCCGTGCAGCTTGCGGAGCGCTTGCGCACCGGGCTCAGGTTGCCGCTGACCGGTCTCGATGTGATGCAGAACCGCACACCGCGCGCACTCGCCGCGCTGCTCGACGCGCGTGAGACGGAACGCGCGGCCGCGGCGGCCTCGACGGCTCCGCCGGTGTCACGTACCCGGCGGGCTCGCGAGGGCACCGTGCTGGTGACCGGCGGCACGGGCGGCGTGGGAGCGTTCCTCCTGCGCGAACTCGCCGCCCAGGGCAGGCCGGTGCTCGCGCTGGCCCGTCCCGAGTCGGCACATCTGGTGGCCGGGGACGGTGTGGACGTCGTCGAGGGTGATCTGACCGACCTGGACGGCCTGCGCGCCGCCGTGGAGAGTGCGGACGCGGTGATCCACGCCGCCTGCACCTTCACCCGTCCCGAGGTGGATGTGGCGGCGATGGAAGCGATGGTCGGCGCCTGGCACAGCGGCCCGTTCGTCTTCGTCAGCAGCGTGGACGCCTACGGACGCCCCACGGAGCAGTGGGTGGCCGAGGAGTCGGCCTCCCGACAGCCGCTGAGCGCGTACGGACAGGCGAAGCTCGACTGCGAACAGATGCTGATGCGGGCGGCCGGCACCGGGGGCCGGGGCGGGGCCAGCGTCGTACGCTCGCCCATCGTGTGGGGTCCGCACGACCGGCTGCGCGATCAGTTGCGCTGGGGCGCGACCGGGTTGCTCTATCAGGCTGCCCTCGCCGGAGAGCCGATCACCCTCCCACGCCCCGGCACGGCCGGGCGCGACTGGTACGGCGCTCCGTGGGTCCACGCGGCTGCCCTGGCCCGAGCTGTGACTGCCTGCCTGGACACGCCCGTCCACGGCGTGGCCAACGCCGTGAGCGGTCACGTCGCGTGGCAGGATCTCGCCGCCGAGCTGCGTACGCTCCTCGCCGGCGACAGTGAGATCCAGCTCGCCGAGCGGGTGCATCCGGACCTCGACCACCCCTTGCACTACCGCGCGGACCGGCTGGCCACCGCACTGCGCGAACAGCCCGGGGAGGACTGGCAGTCCGTACTCGCTGCGATGGTCGACGCCTCCCGGGCCTGAGCGCCGGGAGAGCGGGCCACGCGATCAGCCCTCGGCGGGGCCGGGGGCTGATCGCGTCCGTGCCCCAACACCAACTCCCCGGCCCGGCCTGCGACCTGGGCCAGCGTCCACATCGGCGCGCTGAGGTGCCCCCAGACGTCTACCCGCAGCGGACGGTTCTTCCCGACCGCCGCCGCGACGGCGGCGTCCACGGGCCCGGCGATCACGCCGCCCTGACCCCCTCGCTGTCCCAGATCCAACTCACCGCTGCTGACGCGGGCGTGGTGTCGCGCGAAACTGACAAGTCACGTGCGCCGCACGGCAATTGGCCGCGTCAGATGAGAACGACAGCGTCCCCGGAACTCACCGGGCCGGGCGCCACCACTATGGCCAGGGCATCCAGCCGGGCGTGATGTGCCTTCGCAATTGCTCGCAGCACCAGCGGGGAATGAGGCAGATCCTGCTGCGCCTCATTGGTCATGACACACCGCTCGCTGGAGCGCACGAACTCCACGCGCAGGGCATCGCCGATCCACGCCTTGCACCCGAACCACTCGTCCTCGACGAACGGACGGGTACCCGGCGGGGTCCGCACCAGGAGATTCGGCCGGAAGCGCCGCTCGTCAACAGGAACATCGGGTACGGCCGCGCGCACCCAGTCGAGGGTGGCTGTGGTCAGGATGCTGAGAGGAAGCTGGTCGAAGTGGGAGATGGCTTCCTCGCGGGCCAGTTCGACGTCGTGTCGGCCAAGGTATCGGCGAAGGTAGGCAGTCGGCTCCGCAACGGTCACGCCGTGCGGATCCAGCAGTTCGGGCTGCTCCGTTCCGTCCGGGTAGCGCGAACGCAACTGCAGCAGGCCGGGCATGCGACGGAATCGTCGGGTGTTCTTCCCCGAGCCGAACTTGCCCTCGCCGTCGCGCACCGCATACAGGCGGTCGCCGACGAGACCGCGGGTGTCAACGTCCGCTTGCTGCAACCGTTCGCCTCCCGTCGACTTGATCGGATACCGCCATATGCGCTCGACCGTTCCTACCGTGCACGTCATTCAGCGTACGTTACAAGAGTTTTCCTGCCCGATTCCGGGCAGAAAATGGGAAGTTGACGGCTCCGGCATTACAGTGACCACTCATGATCACTGCCTCCGCACTGGGGTCCTTCGCACTGATCGTGGGACTCCTCACACTCATACCCGGCCTCGACACCGCCCTCATACTGCGCACCGCTGCACTGGGTCACCGCAGACTCCCCTGGGGCGTCGTCCTCGGCATACAGACCGGAACCCTCGTCTGGGGTGTGCTCAGTTCGCTCGGCATCACCGCTGTACTGACCGCCTCCCACCTCGCCTACGCGATACTCCGATGGGCAGGGGCCGCGTATCTGGTGTGGATGGGAAGCCGGATCCTGGCATCGACCCTGCGCCGACGGGCTCGAGCGGATCTGGCTCAGGCCGACGCTGCGCACGAGCCGGTTACTGACGGCAGCTTCGGGAGCCGCTGGCGCCGGGGCACCCTGACGAACCTGCTCAACCCCGAGGAGGTTGTCCGTCCACTGCGGACGATAAAAGGCAAAGAGAGTACCCACTCTCCTTGCCACTCTTAACTTATAGCGCACCGGGGGGCTTGCGGCAAGTCCCCGGTCGTGCCGCAGAATCTCCGGCCGAGGCCAGAATCTACGGAATCGAGAGTCACGAAATGCGCGTGTTGTTGTCGACGTACGGGTCGCGCGGGGACGTCGAACCGCTGGTGGGACTCGCGGTGCGGTTGCGGGAACTCGGCGCGGAGGTGCGGGTGTGCGCGCCGCCGGACGAGGAGTTCGCGAAGCTGCTGGCCGGTGTCGGCGTGGAGCTGGTGCCGTTCGGCCAGTCGGTGCGCGCGCTGGTGACCGGGGCGACGCCGCCGTCGGCGGCGGACGTGCCCCGGATCGCGGCCGCGTTGGTCGCCGAGCACTTCGACACGGTCGGCGCGGCGGCCGAGGGTTGTGATGCGCTGGTGGCGACCGGCTTGCTGCCGGCCGGCATGCGGTCGGTGGCTGAGAAGCTGGGCATCCGCTACCTGTACGCGTGCTTCCAGCCTGTCACCCTGCCGTCGCCGCACTACCGGCCGTCACAGCGGCCGGGCGAGCCGTTCCCACCGGACGAGACCGACAACCGGGTGCTGTGGGACCTGGACGCCCGGAACGTGAACGCGCTGTACGGCGAGGCCCTCAACACCCACCGGGCGTCGATCGGCCTGCCACCGGTGGACAACGTCCGCGACCACGTCTTCACCGACCAGCCATGGCTGGCGGCGGACCCGACCCTGGGGCCGTGGCAGGAGCCGGCGGACCTCGACGTCGTGCAGACCGGCGCGTGGATCCTGCCGGACGAACGCCCGCTACCGGCCGAGCTGGTGGCGTTCCTGGACGCCGGCGCACCACCGGTGTACGTGGGCTTCGGCAGCATGTCCATGCGCGCCTCGAAGGACGTCGCCCGGGTGGCCATCGAGGCGGTCCGCGCACAGGGCCGCCGCGTACTCGTCTCCCGCGGCTGGGCCGACCTGGCCCTGATCGACGACCAGGACGACTGCTTCGTCGTCGACGAGGTCAACCAGCAGGCACTGTTCGGCCGGGTGGCCGCCGTCGTGCACCACGGCGGCGCGGGCACCACGACGACGGCCACCCGGGCCGGCGCGCCCCAGGTGGTGGTACCCCAGATCGTGGACCAGCCGTACTGGGCCGGCCGGGTGGCCGAGTTGGGCATCGGCGCGGCACACGACGGTCCGACTCCGACCTTCGAGTCCCTCTCGGCCGCGCTCAAAACTGCCCTGACCCCCGAGACCCGCGCACGCGCGACCGCCGTGGCCGCCACGATCCGCACCGACGGGGCGACGGTGGCCGCGAAGCTGCTGCTCGACGCGGTCAGCCGAGAAAGGCCGCCCGTGTCCGCGTGAGCCACGCGGGATCGTCGAGCCAGGACCCGGAACACGAGAACCTGCACACCCTGGCGACCTGAACCGACAACGGCCATGGGGTCCACGTCGGGCGGAGCGTTGCTCGTCATGGCCACCAGGTTCGTGACGCCGCTCCGGACGCCTTGCTGCACGCAATGGTCGCAAGTGACCTCAGATCGGAGCCAATAACGTGAACCCCCTGACCACCAGGGCGTTTGACCTTCCCGACCACCTCTCCCCCAAGGCCGACCCGACCCTGATCGCCGGCGATGAGCAGCACTTCGCGGCCATCGCGGAGTGCCTCGAGCAGTCGATCGCCGAGCTGTCCGACCGTCTCGATGCCGAGCTCAAGTCGCCCGGCGGCGTTGGCCGGCAGGCGATGGACCGGGATGCGGAGATCCACCGGCTGACCGCTCGCCTGCGCGCGCTGCGTCGCTTCGGTCTGGACCTGTGCCTCGGACACATGGTCGGCGCGGACGACCCCGAGCCCGTGTACGTCGGACGGCTTGGCCTTACGGACAGCGCGGGTCGTCGGCTGGTGGTCGACTGGCGCTCCCCCGCGGCCGAGCCGTTCTTCGGAGCCACCCACGGCAACCCGATGAGTCTGGCAAGCCGCCGCAGGTATCGCTGGACCCGCGGCCGGATCAGCGACTACTGGGACGAGGTGTTCACCTCGGACGGGTTTGCCGGGCACGCCGCGCTCGACGACCAGTCCGCCTTCATCGCCAGCCTGGGCAGCAACCGGTCGCCACGCATGCGAGACGTGCTCGGCACCATCCAGGCCGACCAGGACGCCATCATCCGGGCGGGATCCCGCGGCGCTCTCGTCGTCGACGGCGGTCCGGGTACGGGGAAGACCGTCGTCGCTCTGCACCGCTCCGCCTACCTCCTCCACTCCGACCCTCGCCTCGGTCACCGCCGGGGCGGCGTGCTGTTCATCGGCCCGCACCGGCCCTACCTGGCCTACGTCGCCGACGTCCTCCCCAGCCTCGGAGAGGAGGGCGTGCAGACCTGCACCCTGCGGGACCTCGTCACCGAGGGTGCCGGAGCAGCGATCGAGGCCGACCCGAACGTGGCCCTCCTGAAGTCGTCCGCGGACCTGGTGAAGGCGATCGAGCCGGCCGTCAGGTTCTACGAGGAACCGCCCACCAAGGGGATGACGGTCACGACCCACTGGTCCGACATCTGGTTGAGCGCCGACGATTGGGCCGTGGCGTTCGAAGCAGCACCCGGTACTCCGCACAACGAGGCGCGCGACCAGATCTGGGAGGAGCTGCTCACGATCCTGGTGGACAAGCACGACGGTGATGTCTCGGCCGACCTGCTCCGCAAATCGCTGGGGCAGAACAGGGAGCTGCGCACCACCTTCGACCGCGCGTGGCCGCTGCTCGAAGCGGCCGACCTCGTAGGAGACCTGTGGTCGGTACCCGCCTACCTGCGAAAGTGCGCTCCCTGGCTCAGCCCCGATGACGTACGGCAGCTGCAGCGCGAGGACGCCCAGGCCTGGACGGTGTCCGACCTGCCGCTCCTGGACGCGGCTCGGCAGCGGCTCGGCGACCCGGAGGCGCCGGTACGCAAGCGTCGGCACGAGGCCTCCGTCGCCGCCGAACGCGCGCGCCGGGCCGACGTCATCGACAGCCTGCTGCAGAGCATCTTGATCGACGAGAGCGAAGGCGCGGTGGGGATGCTGCACGGACGGGACCTGCAGGACACCCTGGTCGACGAGACCGCACAGCCCGGCACCGAACCGGACCTGCTCGCAGGCCCGTTCGCGCACATCGTCGTGGACGAGGCTCAGGAACTGACCGACGCGGAGTGGCAGATGTTGCTGCTCCGGTGCCCGTCCCGGAGCTTCACCATCGTCGGGGACCGCGCCCAGGCCAGGCACGGGTTCACGGAGTCGTGGCAGGAACGGCTCGAGCGGATCGGGCTCGACCGGATCAACCTGGCCTCCCTGACCATCAACTACCGGACGCCGGAAGAAATCATGGCGGAAGCCGAACCGGCCATCCGGGCCGTGCTCCCGGACGCCAACGTGCCGATCTCCATCCGCAGCAGCGCCGTCCCCGTCGTCCACGGATCTGCTTCGGATCTGAGCTCGATCCTCGACACCTGGCTCGCCGCGCATGCCGACGGGATCGCCTGCGTCATCGGCGATCCCACATTCCGGACGACGTCCCGCGTCCGGTCGCTGACCCCGGAGCTGTCGAAGGGGCTCGAGTTCGACCTGGTCGTCCTCATCGACCCAGAGGCGTTCGGCAAGGGCATCGAAGGAGCGGTCGACCGCTATGTCGCGATGACCCGAGCGACCCAGCAACTCGTCATCCTCACCAGCTCCTGACGTCGGCGGGACGAACGCCCGCTACCGGCCGAGCTGGTGGCGTTCCTGGACGCCGGCACACCACCGGTGTACGTGGGCTTCGGCAGCATGCGGGGGTTGGGTTGGACGCCGTCCGGTGCTCTCCACGGCGCTGCCCTGTAGCCCCTCTCTCTGCCAGGCGCGCGACCGCCCACCTCGGAGCCGCTGGGAGCGCGCCGTGGCTTCCTGCGGTCCGAGACGGGCGGTCGCCTGGCCCCGGCGGGCGGACAGCCCGATCTGTTCTGCTGTTACGGCGCCATCTCGTACGCCCCGGACAGCGCCTCGACGCGCTCCCAGACTCGGGCCGAGCGGGCGTCGTCGACGACCGGGCGACGGACCGCGCCCAGCGCCCAGTGCTGCTGTTCCGCGGTGGCGGAGTCCTTGCCGTGCAGTTCGACGGCGTGCGCGGAGAAGTCGCGTACGAGGACGGAGAACAGTTCGTCGAGCACGTCCTCCTCGACGCCGGTCAGGCGCGCCTGTTCCAGGATCAGCTGGCCGTGCACGACCAGCGCGAACAACTGGCCGACAGCGAGAAGAAGATCGAGGTCGCGGCTCTGCTCCTCGCCGGGTGCTGCGGTGGTGACGAACTCGCACAGGGCGTCCGCCTGCTCGCGGAAGCGGCCGACGTTGGGCACATCGGCATACGCGTCATAGGCGGTGCGCCAGTCGTGGAAGCGTATGGAGCCCAGGCCGCGGGCCGGTCCCTGCCGGAAGAGGAAGGCGTCGTCGGCCGCGTCGAGGCGGGTCGGCACGGGGGCGTACTGGGCCGGGTGCAGCAGGTGATTGCGCATGAACTTGAGGATCAGCGCGAGGTTGACGTGGACCGTGCCCTCCAGCTTCGGCAACCCCCGGATCTCGACGGCGGCCTGGGCGAAGTAGGTGTCCTTCTCGAAGCCCTTGGCCGCGATGACGTCCCACATCAGGTCGATGACCTTCTCGCCCTCCGTGGTCACCTTCATCTTCGTCATCGGGTTGAACAACAGGTAGCGACGGTCATCGGGACCGGCGGAGCGGAAGTAGTCGACGGCGCGGTCGCTGAACAGCTTCATGCCGACGAGGCGGACGTACGCGTCGGTCAGCTCGCGGCGCACGTGCGGGAAGGCGGTGACGGGGCGGCCGTAGAGGATGCGGTTGTGTGCGTGGGTGACGGCCTCGTACATCGCGTGCTCGCAGATGCCGATCGAGGCGGTGCAGAGGTTGAACTTTCCGACATTGACAGTGTTGAGGGCGGCGTCGAAGGCAGCGCGGCCGGTGTGCAGTACGTCGTCGGGGCCGACCGGGTAGTTGTCGAGGCGGAACTCGCTGACGTACTTCGAGGAGTCGACGACGTTCTTCACGAGGTGGTACGCGGGGTGGCGGCTGTCGGCGGCGAAGAAGACGTAGCCGTCGGGGCCCTCGACGTCGGTGCGGCGGCCGAAGACGGAGACCAGGCCGGCGGCGTTGCCGTTGCCGATGTAGTACTTGGAGCCGCTGGCCCGGAAGCCGCCGTCGCCGTCGGGCTCCAGCAGCATGTCGGTGGAGTAGATGTCCGCCCCGTGGGCCTTCTCGGACAGGCCGAAGGCGAACACCTCGCCCTGGGAGAGGAGTTCCGCCGCACGGGTGCGAGCAGCGGCGTTGTCGCTCTGCCAGACCGGGCCGAGGCCGAGGATGGTCACCTGCCACGCGTACCAGTAGTCGAGCCCGTAGAACCCGAAGATCTCGTTGAGGGCGGCGATCCGTGCGGTGTCCCAACGGTTGTCCTTCTGCCCGCCGGCGGAGGCCGGGGTGAGGAAGGTCGAGAACAGGCCTTCCTTGGCGGAGAACGCAAGGAAGTCCGCCAGCCACGCACGGGAGCGGTAGTCCTCGATCAGCTTGCGCTTGCCGCGGTCCTCGAACCAGTCGACGGTGGCGCGCAGCAGCCTGCGGGTCTCGGGGTCGAAGTGCGCCGGGTCGTAGGTGCGCGGGTTGAACAGCAGTGGGTCGGCCATGGATGTTCGCCTTTCCGGCTTGAGGGTCGAGGATTGTGGGCTGGAGAGCTTCAGGTAAGTAGGGCTGACGGGAGTGGTCGGGACGGACCGGTGGCTCGCCGGCGTCGGTTCAGCGTTCGGGACCGAGCCGGTGAAGCGTCTCGAGTACGTCGTCGAGCCAGGCGAGCGTCATCCGCTCGTACGCGATGCCGCCGCGCAGCACGACATGCTGGAGCTCCCGCCCGGCATCGGGCGTTCCGGGAACCTCGGGTCCCGTGAAGTCACGCCGCTCCCCCACGAGATAGTGCGCGAGTCGTTCGGTGTGCGCCTGGTGGTGCCGCTCGACCTCGCGGATCAGCGCGGCGGGGTCGTCGAAGGCCGCGCCACGGATCTTCACGGCGAGGTCGTGCCGGACGCTCTCGGGCTCGATCGGCTCGTGCAGCCACTGGGAGAGGGCGGCCCGGCCCGGGGCGGCGACGGAATACTCCTTCTTGTCCGGCCGGGCCTGCTGCGGCACCTCGCGGACGTCGATCCAGCCGTCGCTCTCCATGCGCTTGAGGACGCGGTAGATCTGCTGATGGGTCGCGGTCCAGAAGTAGCCGATGGACCGCTCGAACCGCCGGGCCAGCTCATAGCCGGAGCCCGGCTTCTCCAGCAGGGAGACGAGGATCGCGTGCTCGAGCGCCATACCCCGATCCTTCTATGCAACTAGTTGCATAGACAAGCGGCACCGCCCAGGTGAGACACGGCTCACCCGGGCGGCCGGGCGGAGCCACAGCGCACCTGGGCTGCTTCGAACGGGAGCCGTTCCGGGCCATGGCCCGACCGCTGGACAGAGGTACGGAGCTCTTCCACGGGCGCGTGTCCTGGCCCTGGACGGGATGCTGCTCGCCGTCCCCGACTCGGTCGACAACCGGGAGACCTTCGGCAGCGCGGCTCGCAGCGCAGCCCGACGGGTTACCCGCAGGCGCGGGTGGTCGCGGTGGCGGTCCTGGCGGCGACGAAGACCGTGGCCGCAAGCGCCGGCACCAGCAGCCCGGCGCAGACGTAGCTGGAGACCTCAAACCCGCTGGTCATCGCCTCGCGCGCGGCGTCCGCGGCCGCTGCGGTCCGCGGGTCGGCCGAGAGTGAGGGGATCATCGATCCGGCGCTCTCCGTCACGACTCCGCCGAGTTGCTCGGCGTCCTGGCCCAAGAGCCCGGTACTGGTGAGGCGGTCGCGCAGGCTGGAGGTGAGCGTGCTGAAGAACAGCGTAGTGAGTACAGCGATGCCGAGCGCGGAGCCCACACCTGACCCGCGAGGGCTCGCCGCTGACGAGCTCCCCCCTCCAGCGCCGAGGTGAGTGCTTCGAGAAGCCATCGGGCGGGGACGCCCCCGGCGAGATTGTGCCCGCCATGTGATCCAACTCCACGCTTGCGTACGGCACTCAGGGGGAATAACCCTGGCTTCTCAGGGGGAACAAGGGGGGCCTGCTCATGACCGCGGGGGATCCACAGAGCCGTATTCCGGCCTATCCGGGCGTCGAGCGCTTCATCGACGCGTTCGACAAACTGGTGGTACAGCCGCGGCGCAGCCGCAGCAGAGTGCCGGTCGTCCTGCTCAGCGAGCCGGGCGGCGGCAATGCGGGACGCCGGATCGTCACGGGGCTCCGCTCACGGATGCGCGGCCGCAGCGAGGTCCTCGCCCCACACGCGTACATCCCGCAGATCCCGGACGGGACCGACCCGCCGCCGCTCGAACTCTTCGAGCATCTGACCCTTCAGCTCGCCGAGACCATGCCGCCCGGCACCGGTGAACTACGGCTGCACAGCTACCGGTTACTCCGCTCCGTCGTCACCGCCCCCGCCATCGAGGGACTCATGGAGCGCCGCCACGCCGAGCTGCGCAATCACTGCTACGCAGAGCACCGCAACTGGTCGCGTACCGCCCAGACCCTGTGGTGGCTCGGCGGCCGCGACCAGGCCAGCGGCGGCACGCTGCTCGAGCTGCTGTGGAACTTCATCGCAGGCCCGCTCTTCCAGCGGCTGCCACGCGCCTTCTACGGCTGGCGCGCCAACCGCCGCATGCTGGGGCGGGCCCGCAGCCGCAGCTGGTACGCGGAGTGGGTACGCCGTCAGCACGGCAGCCCGCCCACCGACTTCTTCCGCTCCGCGCTCGACCTCGTACACGGCGAGCCCGCCAATGAGCCGGAGCGTATGGACCGAGTGCTCATGCACGCCCTGCTCGCCGACCTCGACCAGGCGTGCCGGGCCCGTCTCTTCAACCCCTGGCGGCGACGCCGCACCTCCCGCTTCGTACTGCTCTTCGACGAGGCAGGGCCGGCCGACTCGCGCGTCCAGCGCTTCCTGCGTGAACTCCGCTCCGCCATGGAGGACTTGCGCTGTACCTCGGTGTTCGCCGTGGCGGGCGGCGTACGTTCGCTGGCCTCGCGCATCCCCGACATCGACGCATCGGGCCTCGCCCACGCCGGCGCCGAGCTGGTCAACATCGAGCGGCGCGGGATGTCGCCGGGTCAGCCGACCGGCATCGTCGTGCCGGTGGCCGAGGGACCCGAGGACGACCAGGCGGCGGTGTACTGGCTCGGCCGCTGGCCCACGCTGGTGACCCCGTCGCCGCGCTGGGGTCCAGGCGCCGAGGTGGCCGGAGTGCTCGGCATCGGAACGCTCGCCCTTGCACTCGCCGCCGGCCTCGTCCTCGTACCGGACATCGGGAGCCGCGAAGAGGACGACCCCTGCCAGGGCTCCACCTTCCTCGGCACGGACGGGCAGTGCGTCGGTGTCGCCGAAGGCGCGGCCGGCTTCGGCAAGGAGCCCAGTGAGCAGGCCGTACGGGCCGTACTCCAGCAGATCGAACAGCAGAACGAGGAGGTCGACAAGGAGCTCGCGGGCCGGCCCGGCGACGACCCGCGCCCCGGTCGCCGCACCGTCGTCTACTTCGGCCCGCTCACCGGCGGCAAGGACGCCGAGGACCCGGTGCGCGGCGGCACATTGGCGGAGCTGCGCGGCATCGCGCTGGCGCAGCAGCACATCAACGCCCAGGCGCTGCGTTCCGGCGAGCGCGTCCCGCTGCGGGTGCTCGCCGCCAACGCGGGTGACCGTTTCAAGGACGCACCCGCCGTCGCCGACCGGATCGCGGAGCTCGCCGCGAGCGATCCGTCCATCGCGGGCGTCGTCGGCTTCGGTCAGAGCCGCCGCAATACGTACGACGCGATACGCACACTCGACAAAGCGGGCATCCCGATGGTCGGTACCTCGGGCACCGCCGATGAACTCCTTCTCCAGGGCGAGCACTACTACCAGACGGCCCCCACCGATGCGCGCGCCGCCAAGCTGATGGCAGCGTTCGCTTCGGGCGCGGGGATGACCACGGGCGGGCAGAAGGCGCGCCGGGTGAGTCTCATTGCCGACGCCACCGACGCCTACAGCAACAGCCTTGCCGCGTCCTTCCGTGCTTCGTACGGGCCCGGGCGCACCGACGTACTCCTCTACACCCCCACCGACGCACCGGAACCGGGACCTGTGCCGGGTGCACTCGGCGGGCGACCCGTGCCGACCGTGGAGGACCTGGCCCGCGAGGTCTGCCGTGCCGTGCGGGATGAGCCGCGGACGGCGGTGGTGTGGTCGGCGCGGGCCAGCCAGTTCCAGCTGTTCCTGGCCGAGATCGCCCGTATCTCCGGCGGCTGCCCGAAGATCAGCGTGCTCGGCGGCGACGACGTCACCAACACGCTGACGGAAGAGAGGCGCCCCTGGGACGACTTCAAGGGCCTCACACTCTTCTATGCCTCGCACGGCTACGCCCCCACGCTGGCGGCACGGAGCCCGGAGGCCGCGGCCTTCCTCGCCGCGTACGACCGTGCCTACGGCGGCGACCACAGCGCCAGGACGAAGGCCATGCGCGAGGACGGCCATGTCGCGCTCGCCTGGGACGCGTTGCGCTATCTCGCCGAAGGCATCGACCAGGCCTGGCGCACCACCGGCGGACATGACGACCGCCTCGACCGCGGGCTGCTGCAGGGCGTGCTCTACCAGGGCCTGGGCGGCGGGGGCTTCGACGGCGCCACCGGCCGTATCGACGCGCACGGCGCGGCGGGCGGGGGCCGGCTGACGGAGGACAAGCTGCTTGCGGTGCTGCGGGGCAGCAACGACGAGCCGACGACCGAGCTGCTGTGCGGCACGGTGGCGCGCGGCGATGAACGCACGACGTGGGGGCCGAAGGGCGAGGAGCACCCTTGCCCGTAACCGCGCCGGCTCACACGGGGCCCGAGCTCCCGGCGGGACCTTCTACCCGCTCACCGAACGCGTCGCCCAAGGGGCCGGCAGCGGGCCCGAAGCACTCCTGCACCACATGCACGACGACCTCGAAGAACAGCTTCGAAAGGGCCTTCGCGTCCTTCGGGGCAACCTTCCCCGCGTCCTCGATCCAGGGCAGCTCATCAACCCTGGCCGATGCGATCTGGGGGGCGCTGTGGGCGTAGGGTCGGCGAGGGTGGGACGTTGCCGACTCTGTGGAGGTGGGAGTGTGGATGCCTCACGCGGTGCGGACCCGCCGGCACCATCATTGCCGCGCAGGCTGGCCGCATTGGAGATCTGTCCGCTGACGGATCGGTCGGGAGTGCACGCGGCCGGCGAGATCACTCTGACCACCCGCACGGCGTGGGAGCGGACACTGGAGGATTTGGTCGGCGGGGGTGGTGACGACGTTCACCTGGACCTGTCCGCGGTGACGTTCGTCGACGTGGCGGGTGCGTCCGCCGTGGCGTTTGCGGCCCAGCAGCTGGGCAGCGGCAGGCGCATGGTCCTCACGGGGCCGCCGCCCGGACTGCGGCGCGCTTTGGAGATGTTCTGGCCCGGCTTGGTGGCGATCGAGGTGAGGGCGTGACGCACTCGGCTGAGTCGTTCGTCCACCCGGCGTTGTTCTACCGGGGAAGCCAGGAGTACCTGGCCGGGACGGTGCCGTTCATCCAGGAGGGTCTCGCCCTGAGTGAGCCGGTGGCGGTGGCTGCCCCCGGGAGCAACCTCGAACTGCTGCGCGCGGAGCTGGGGGGAAGCGCGGAGACAGTGCGGTTCATCGACATGACCGAGGCCGGGCGCAACCCGGGGCGGATCATTCCCAAGGTACTGCGGGCCTTTGCCGATGCCCATCCCGGCCGGCGGGTGCGGATCATCGGTGAGCCGATCTGGGCCGGCCGTACTCCCGCCGAGTACCCGGCCTGTGTCCAGCACGAGGCGCTGATCAACACCGCGTTCCGCGGACGGGAGGTCACCATCGTGTGCCCTTACGACGCCGCACGGCTCGATGCCGCGGTGCTCGCCGACGCGTACGCCACACACCCCGTCGTCGTCGACGGAGGACGTGAGGAGCGCAGCGACACGTACGACCCCGACCGGGTCGTGGCTGCCTACAACCAGCCGCTGGCACGCCCGCTGCGGGCCGCCGCGTTCGCCTTTGAAGCCGAACGCCTTCCCGATGCCAGACACTTCGCGGTCGAACGGGCCAAGCACCTGGGTCTGACGGGCCGGCGTCTGGAGGACTTCGCCCTGGCTGTCGCCGAACTGACCACCAACAGCGTGGTGCACGGCGGTGGATCAGGCACCGTATGCGTCTGGGACGAGGGCGGACAGGTCCTGTGCGAGGTGAGGGACTCAGGGCAGCTGAGAGACCCACTGGCGGGCCGACGCCCGCCCCTGCGCGACCAACTCGGCGGCCGGGGCCTGCTGATGGTCAACTACCTCACCGACCTGGTCCGCCTCCACACCGGCCCGGAGGGCACCGCGATCCGCTTCCACCTCGGGTACTGACCGGGACACCGAACTCCTGGCGCGTGGCGGATGGAATGCTTGCCGAACGAAAAGCGAGATTCCTAAAACGCGCGCATGGAGAGCCAAACCCCGGGCACATGAGGTCCTGGAGGTTGATAACTATGGTTCCCCTACTTCTCGTTCTCCTGCTCGCCCTCATTCTCTTCGGTGCCGGATTCGCATTGAAGGCACTGTGGATCGTGGCGGTGATCGTGCTCGCCGTGTGGCTGCTCGGCTTCGTCATGCGCTCCGCCGGAACCGGAGGAAGCCGCGGCCGATGGTACCGCTGGTAGCGGCACGACCCCAGATGCGCAGGGCGGCCCCGGACATCCTTGTCCGGGGCCGCCCTGCGCGGCATTTCATTCCGGCGAATGGGGTTGCGTTGTGCACGAAGGAGCGAATCCAGGACAGGAACCGCGTATGACAGCAACCCTCCCGGACACTTCTCCATTTCCGGTATGCAGCAGCCACAAGATCGAGTTGGTCAACGGAAAGCCGTCCCGGAAAGGTTGACGAGGACTACCACGACCCTGATGGCACGTATGACGGCCGAAGGCTGCGCTGCCCCATGGGTCCGGTGGCCGCAAGGTCAACTCCTCCTCCAGCCGCGCCTGACGCCTCACTCCCTTGCTGCGGGGCACCCACCCCATGCCGACGGAGTCCATGTTCCGCCGATCTTCGTCGGCGTTGCAGCTCGTGGGCTAGTCTTTGGCGAATTTGCCGTCTTCAAGGGCGGCGGATCGTAGCGTTGGCTCGGGCATTGCGATCTGCCCGAGGTAGGCACTTCGCACCTCCCTGTACTGCTCTGGTAGCGGCCGAACTCGAGTGAGGTTGACATGGCTGACACGACCGGATCACCGTCTGCGATGGGCAGCACGGCTGCACGCGGCGGCGCCAAGGTCGGTGAGCTGGAGTTGCGGCAACTGCTTGCCGGGCTGACCGCCGTACGCGACGGTGATTTCGGCACCAGGCTGCCCAATGAGGCCGACGGCTTGCTCGGTGAGATCGCCACTGTCTTCAACGGCATGGTCGACCAACTCTCCTTGTTCACATCCGAGGTGACCCGCGTGGCCCGCGAGGTGGGCACCGAAGGAACACTGGGCGGCCAGGCCGAGGTACCCGGCGTGTCCGGCACCTGGGCGGATCTCACCGACTCCGTGAACGCCATGGCCGGCAACCTCACCGCTCAGGTGCGATCCATCGCGCAGGTGGCCACTGCGGTGGCCAAGGGCGATCTGTCCCAGAAGATCACCGTCACCGCGCGCGGCGAGATCCTGGAGCTGAAGAACACGATCAACACCATGGTCGACCAACTCTCCGCATTCGCCGACGAGGTGACCCGCGTCGCACGCGAGGTCGGCACGGAGGGCAGGCTCGGCGGCCAAGCGGACGTCAAGGGAGTCTCGGGCACCTGGAAGGACCTGACGGAGTCCGTCAACGTGATGGCCGACAACCTCACGGCCCAGGTGCGTTCCATCGCTCAGGTCACGACCGCGGTGGCGCAGGGAGATCTGTCACAGAAGATCCGCGTGGACGCGCGGGGCGAGATCTTTGAGCTCAAGGACACCATCAACACGATGGTCGACCAACTCTCCGCATTCGCCGACGAGGTGACCCGCGTCGCACGCGAGGTCGGCACGGAGGGAAATCTGGGGGGCCAGGCGACCGTGCGCGGTGTGTCCGGCACCTGGAAGGATCTCACCGACAACGTCAACGTCATGGCCTCCAACCTCACGGGCCAGGTGCGGTCCATCGCTCAGGTGGCCACCGCCGTGGCACGCGGCGACCTGTCGCAGAAGATCACCGTAGAGGCCAAGGGCGAGGTGGCGGCGCTCGCCGGGGTGATCAACACCATGGTCGACACGTTGTCGGCGTTCGCGGATGAGGTCACTCGCGTGGCGCGTGAGGTCGGTACCGAGGGCATCCTCGGCGGCCAAGCGCACGTCCCCAACGTGGCCGGGACCTGGAAGGACCTGACAGAAAACGTCAACTCGATGGCGAACAACCTGACCGGCCAGGTACGCAACATCGCCCTGGTGACCACCGCTGTCGCCAACGGCGACCTGTCGAAGAAGATCGACGTCGATGCGCGCGGCGAAATCCTGGAACTCAAGACCACCATCAACACGATGGTCGACCAGCTGTCGTCCTTCGCAGCCGAGGTGACGCGTGTCGCCCGGGAGGTCGGCAGCGAGGGGCGACTCGGGGGCCAGGCGGAGGTCGAGGGAGTTTCGGGAATGTGGAAGCGCCTCACCGAGAACGTCAACGAGTTGGCAGGCAATCTGACGCGGCAGGTACGGGCCATCGCAGAGGTGACCAGCGCTGTTGCCGAGGGCGATCTGACCCGCTCCATCACCGTGGATGCTTCCGGCGAGGTCGCCGAACTCAAGGACAACATCAACTCCATGGTGGGGTCGCTGCGGGAGACGACCCGGGCCAATCACGAGCAGGACTGGCTGAAGTCAAATCTGGCGCGCATCTCCGCGTTGATGCAGGGCCATCGTGACCTGGCTGTCGTAGCAGAGAACATCATGGATGAACTGACCCCTCTGGTGGAGGCTCAGTACGGTGCTTTCTATCTCGCCGTGGACGGCGACCAGGGCGTGGAACTGACGCTTGTCAGCTCCTACGGCCGCCCGGCGCGATCCGCCCCGGACACTCGGTTCAAGCTGGGCGAATCCCTGGTCGGCCAAGCTGCGCGCAGCCGCCGCGTCATCGCCACGGACAAGGTTCCCGGCGACTACGTCACCCTGTCGTCCGGCCTTGGCCGCACAACGCCGGGTAGCTTGATCGTGCTGCCGATTCTTGTCGAGGACCAAGTCCTCGGTGTCATCGAGCTCGCGTCCTTCACTGCCTTCGCGCCCGTCCACCGCGACTTCCTCGAGCGGCTCATGGGAACCGTGGGCGTCAACGTCAGCACCATCGTGGCCAACGCCCGTACGGATGAACTGCTCGGCGAGTCGCAACGCCTGACGAGCGAGCTCCGGGCCCGCTCGGAGGAATTGCAGGTGCAGCAGGAGGAACTGCAAAGGTCCAACGCCGAGCTGGAGGAGAAGGCCGCGCTGCTGGCCGCGCAGAACAGCGACATCGAGGCCAAGAACCTGGAGATCGAGCAGGCCCGCGGCGAGTTGGAAGCCCGCGCTCAGCAGCTGTCCCTCGCTTCGAAGTACAAGTCGGAGTTCTTGGCCAACATGAGCCACGAGCTGAGGACGCCGTTGAACAGTCTCCTCATCCTCGCGCAGCTTCTGTCGCAGAATCCCACGCGCAACCTCACGCCCAAGCAGGTCGAGTACGCGGGCATCATCCATTCAGCCGGGTCCGATCTGCTGCAATTGATCAACGACATCCTGGACTTGTCCAAGGTCGAGGCCGGCAAGATGGACATCAATCCGGAAAGAGTCCCGCTGCGTCGGCTCCTGGAATACGTCGAAGCCACATTCCAGCCGCTCACCGTTCAAAAGAGCCTCGGCTTCACGATCACCACAGCACCTGGAGTGCCGGCCGATCTGCTCACCGACGACGCGCGGCTGCGTCAGGTACTGCGCAATCTGCTCTCCAACGCGGTCAAGTTCACCGAACGCGGCAGCGTTGAACTTCGGATTGAGGCGGCGGCGGACAGTGAACTGCCGCAGACCATGCGCCGGGGCGAGCCCACCGTGGCGTTCCGTGTCAAGGATTCCGGAATCGGCATCCCCGAGCAGCAGCTGGAATCCATCTTCGGTGCCTTCCAGCAGGCAGACGGCACCACGAGCCGAAACTACGGTGGAACAGGGCTGGGTCTGTCCATCAGCAGGGAGATTGCCCATCTGCTCGGAGGTGCGGTCACCGCTGAGAGCACGCTGGGCCAAGGAAGCACTTTCACCCTTTATCTGCCCGCGTGCCGCACGGACTTCGAACACCGCGCCGCACTGGCGCCGAGCGCCGAAATCGCCAGTAGTGAAACGGCCCCCGACGACATCCTTCGTCCCACCGCTCCCCCGGCCCTTCAAACGTTCCCGCGCCAACGACGCCTTCTGGTGATCGAGGAGCGGCCGCGTGGCCTCATGACGCTGGTCGCCGAAAGCACCGTCACCGAGTTCACCGACAGCCGCGACCTGACCGACCCGCGTGCCTCAGTGGAAGTCATCAGCGCCCTCGGAGCCCAGGAGGCGGCCGCCGCGCTCGCCGCAGAGTCCTGTCACTGCGTCGTACTGGACCTGGACATGCCCGACGGCGAGGCCCTGCGGTTCCTTGACGCCATGGACGGCGACGCGGGACTCCGCGGCGTTCCCGTCCTGGCCCACAACAACCGTCGTCTGGGCCAGGCACACGAACGGAAACTGCAGACGCGAGCCGAGACCCAACCGCTGGAGCTGCTCTCCAGCCTGGACGAGCTGCGGGAACGGATCGCCCTGTACCTCTCCGCCGAGCAGCCGGGCGACGTCCTGCCACTCATGCGACCCGAGGAAGCCGCACTCGCTTCGCCCCAGGACACTGACGAAGCCCTGGCCGGGCGCACCGTCCTCGTCGTCGATGACGACGCCCGTAACCTGTACGCCCTCAGCGGCATCCTGGAGCTCCACGGCATCAACGTTCTGCATGCCGAGAACGGCCGTAAGGGCATCGACACTCTCTCCGAGAACCCCGGTGTCGATCTCATCCTGATGGACGTGATGATGCCGGAGATGGACGGCTATACCGCCACCGCTGAGATTCGGCGGATGCCGGCCCACAGCACGCTGCCGGTCATCGCCGTGACAGCCAAGGCCATGCCTGGGGACCGCGAGAAGTGCCTGGCCGCAGGAGCCAGCGACTACGTCACCAAACCGTTGGACGCCGATGACCTCATCGCGTGCGTCCGCCGCTGGGTGAACACGTAGCCGGCTCCCCGCCCCGGCCAACCACTTTCGCGCGTCAACCATCCCGTCAGGAGCAGCACTACGGTGAAAACCCCCCAGCAGCCCGAAGAGCCCGTCCGGGATGACGGGCCGCTGGGGGCTACCTCCGATCACCGGTACCCCCGCGTCAGTACCCTGCCCCCGTCCTACGGTTCGGAAGACAGCACCAACGACGAGGCAGGCTCCGGGCTCTCCGACATCCTGGAGCGCGCCCGGGCTGAGGTCAGCGCTGACCCGGTCGGCGCATCGGCGGTCGGCCGACTGGCCGCGACAGTCGAACGCCTTCGCCGCGAAGTCCAGGCAGCCCATGCCGCCGCTGATGGCCGCGCCTTGATCGAGCTCGCCAAAGGCGTCCTGATCGAGCGGCTCCACTGCGGCCCCACCGAGGCAGCCGGGCACCTCGCCGGGCTGGCCGAACAATCGGGCATGTCACAGCTTGAGCTGGCTGCCGACATCATCAATCAGTCCGCACAGGACAATTTCACCGAGGCGGCCCGCGACTTCATTTCTCGGACCAACAGCGCCAGTGAGACGTCCGACGGGACAGCCGGATCTGTCGCCGTCCGGCTGCGCGCGGCCGAGAGCGGCGCGCTGGCCGCAGACGACACGCAGGCCGTGGCCGAGTCCGTCATGCAGCACGCGCTTGCCCCGCTGGGTGCCACTGCGGTCGCCATCTGGGCAGCAGGACATGACGCGTCTCTCACCCTCGCCGGCAACGCCGGGTTCGCTGCGGAAGAAGCCGGGCGCTGGCATTACGTGCCGCCCGGCGTGGAGACCGTGGCCCGCCGAGCGCTGACCGAGCGCCAGACCGTGTGGTTCCAGGCACTCGACGAAGCGGGCCTTCCCTCAATCAGCGATTGTCAGGCAACCGGTGGCGGTCGAGTGGCCGTACCGGCCGGCGCCGGCGGCCGGATCATCGGAGTTCTGGAAATCTGCTGGCCCCACCGCCTTGCGCCGCAACCGCCTCAGATCCAGCGTCAAGTGGAAGCCCTCGCTGAACTCTGCGCCCACACACTGGAAACGTACACAGCGCCAGTCATCGGTTCACCGGGCGCACCCAACGCGCTGAATCGAGACCTCGCCGAACTGGTCGACCTCGTCGACGGCCTCTACGACCCCGCTTTGGTGCTGCTGCCTCACCTCGAGGCCAACGGGCACCTGACCGACTTCCGCATCCATCACACAAACCGTCACTTCGTCGATCCTGCAGGTCGACCGCGCACCGCCGTCAGCGGAGCGATGCTTCTGGAGGCCTACCCCATGGCCGCCGGCGACAGTGACCTGTTCGAGAAGGTAGAGCGGGTGCATGCCACCGGTGAACCCTTCCACGCCCAGCGGATGACGCTCACCGCGCTGGTCGATCAGGTGCCGCTCGAAGCTGTTGCCGACATCAGTATCAGCAGGCACGGCGGTGCCGTATTGCTCATCTGGCGGATAGAAGACGAGGCAGGCCGGCTGGCCAGCCTGTTGCAGCACGCCCAGCGCCTGGGCCGCATCGGGGGTTTCGAGGAGAACACCACGACCGGCAAGATCACATGGAACCAGCAGCTGCACAGCCTCCACGGCCTGCCGCCCACCGCTGCACCCATACCGTTGGAGCAACTGCCCGCGCACGCCCACCCCGACGACGCAGTCGCCATCGGCCGCTTTCTGCGTACGCTGTTTCGGCGTCGGCGGGCCGCTTCCACTGCCTTTCGTCTGCAACGTCCCGACGGCATTACTCGGCACGTGCGGGTCGTCGCCGAGCCGGTTCTCGACGCGGACGATCGGCTACTGGCTGTGCGAGGTGCCTTCCAGGACATCTCCTCCCAGCACTGGACCGAGGTGGCGCTGGCAGCGACACGCGACCAACTCGCCCACACGGAACAGGAGTCGGCCGAGCGCAACCGCCTGGCTCTGCAACTCCAGCAGGCAATCATGCCGCCCGCCGGGGGGCCGATCAACGCTCCTGGGCTCAGCGTAGGAGTGCGCTACCGGCCCGCGGAGACCGAGCACCTGGTCGGCGGCGACTGGTACGACGCATTCGTCCTGCCGTCCGGCCAGGTGCTCGTATGCGTCGGTGACATCGCCGGCCATGGAATCGAGGCTGCGACCAGCATGATCGTCCTCCGTAACGCCCTGCGTGGCCTCGCGGTTACCGGCGCAGGCCCCGCGCAGCTCCTGACCTGGCTCAACATAGTGACTCACCATCTGACCGAGCCGGTGACCGCCACTGCGGTCTGCGGTCTTTACGATCCCAGCCGCCGCGTCCTGCGCTGGGCCCGTGCCGGTCACCTGCCGCCCGTCCTGGTGAGTGGGCAGCAGGCCACGACGCTGCCGCTCATCCGCGGCATGCTCCTCGGCGCCGTCGCACAAGCGGAATACGAGGAAGGCGAAGTACGACTCGAGGCGGGCGACACGTTGCTGATGTACACCGACGGACTGGTCGAGCGAAGGGACTCCTCAATCCACGACTCACTACAGCATCTGATCGCCACCGCGAGCGTTGCCACCCAGTCGCTGGAACAACGACTGGACCGGCTCCTCACTCACAGCAGGGCAGACACCGATGACGACACATGCGTCGTCGGCCTCCAGGTGGAGTGATGGTGCGCTACGACGTTTTCGGGCATCCCGGCACTTGACCGGAATGCTCGTGCGCGGTCGGGGAATGCGCATTCTCGCCGGACCTTCACTCTGGAAAGGATGACGCATGTCGACAGCCACACCGTCCACACGCCACATGGCCACGGAGTCGCTGCCCCAGAACAACTTCCAGGACAGCGTCGGTGAACTGCCGTGGATCGAGGACACGGAGAAGATCGCACCGAAGGACGCGCGCGAGCTGTCGAAGCTGTTCTTCGATCGACTGCGGGTCCTCGATGAAGGCACCCACGAGTACCAGTACGCCCGCAACACGCTCATCGAGATAAACCTGTCCCTGGTCCGGTTCGCCGCCCGCCGCTTCCGCAACCGCGGCAACGGTGAGATGGAGGACATCATCCAGGTCGGCACCATCGGTCTGATCAAAGCCATCGACCGCTTCGACCTGTCTCGCGAAGTCGAGTTCACTTCCTTCGCCATCCCCTGCATCGTCGGCGAGATCAAGCGGTTCTTCCGCGACACCAGCTGGGCCGTCCACGTCCCCCGTCGACTCCAGGAACTTCATGTCGACCTGACCAAGGCCAAGGAAGAACTCGTCACACGCCTCGGCCGCCAGCCCGGCGTGACGGAGTTGGCCGAGCACCTCGGCCTCAGCGAGGACGAAATCGTCGAAGGCCTCATCGCCTCCAACGGCTACGCCGCCGGCTCCCTCGACACGCCGGGCGGCACCAACGACGAAGGCGCCGGCAATGCCCCCGCCTACACCGAGATCCTCGGCGAGAGCGACCCCGCAATTGAACTCGTCGAAGATCTCCACGCCCTCGCCCCGCTCCTTGACCAACTCGACGGGCGCGAACGCCACATCATCGAGTTGCGCTTCGGCCAGGAGAGGACCCAGTCCCAGATCGGTGAAGAGCTCGGCATCTCCCAGATGCACGTCTCCCGCCTCCTCGCCCGCACACTGAAAAAGCTCCGGACCGGCATGCTCACCGACCACTGACCGTCGGCACCGGTCCCTTCCCACTGAGCACATGCGTGGCTACGCACGACGCACAGCAATGAAGTTCGGCGCGCAGGAGATCCCTCGGCCGAGAAGCGGCGGCATGGACGGCAGAGGTCAATCGTCCACAGCGCCTTCCTGGTGGAGTGCGTTCGCGCGGTCGATCTCGGCCATGTGCTCTTCGGCCCAGGCCCGGACCGCGGCCAGCGGCCCCTCCAGGGACAGACCCAGCGGGGTGAGCCGGTAGTACACCCGCGGCGGCACGGTCGGCTCCACCCGACGGCCGACCAAACCGTCGCGGGTCAATCCCCGCAGGGTGACCGACAGCATCTTCTGGGAGACACCGGTCATGCGGCGCTGCAACTCCGCGAAGCGCACCTCCTGCGGAGATGCCTCCGCCAGGACCTTGACGGCCATCGAGGTCCACTTCGTGCCGATCCGGTCGAGCAGACGGCGCGTCGGACACTGCGGGTCGAACAGGTCGCCGCGCGCTCCCCTGGGCGCTCGCGCTGCGGGAGGGGTCACCTGGAGCTCACCACCTGTGGCAGAAGTGCGGTCTTGGAGCGCCCACCGTAGTCACCTACGGTTTTGTTGTCACCATTCGTAACCCCTTGGAGTCATCATGACCGTCGCGCCGGCCCTCGCCCTGCACAACCACCCGGCCGGCATCGAGCTCCGGCGCGTCACGGCCAACGACGTCGAACTCAACGTGGCGCTCGCGGGCGAGGGCCCCGCTGTCCTGCTGCTGCACGGTTTCCCCCACACCTGGCAGTTGTGGACCGACGTCCTGAGCGGACTGGCCCGGCGACACCGGGTGATCGCACCGGACCTGCGCGGCTTCGGCGCGAGCGCACGCGCGGCAGACGGATACGACGCCGGGACCCTCGCCTCCGACGCCGAGGCGCTCCTCGCCGAGCTCGGGGAGACATCCGCATCCGTGGTCGGCATCGACCTGGGGACCCCGCCCGCCTTCCTCCTCGCCATGCGCCGCCCCGGCCTCGTCCGACGGCTGGTGGTCATGGAGTCCCTCCTGGGCAGGCTGCCCGGCGCGGAAGGATTCCTCAGCGACGGGGCACCGTGGTGGTTCGGCTTCCACAGCGTGCCCGGCCTGCCGGAATCGGTGCTGACCGGCAACGAGGCGCGCTACATCGACTGGTTCCTCGAGGCCGGCACCCTCGGTCAGGGCATGCGCCCTGCCATCCGTGACGCCTTCGTCGCCGCCTACACCGGCAGCGACGCCCTGCGCTGCGCGTTCTCGGCCTACCGCGCGATGCCCCCCAGCGCCCGGCAGATCCAGGAAGCTGTCGACCGGGGCAGGTTGGCCCTCCCCGCCATGGCCATCGGCTCCCACCCGGTGGGCCGGGCCCTCGAACATCAGCTGCGGCCTGTGGCGGACGATCTCGTCGGCCACGTCATGGAGGACTGCGGCCACATCATCCCGCTGCACCGTCCCGAGGCTCTGCTCCGTCTCCTGCTGCCGTTCCTCGCCGCCTGAGTCGCCCGCGGGCAGGGATGGTTGCGATCGGGGGCGTGGCCGTGAGACCGGTAGGGCGATGACTGCGCGCTTCGCGCACGTGTGGCGCCTTGAGCACGGTGTGCCGGTCGCGTTCGAGACCATCGCGGACACCCGCACGATGGTCGCCGCCATGACATGACGGCCTGATCAACCGGGCTCCGAAGTCGGGATACCAGCCGCTGCCACCTCGATCTTACGGGCCAGGTCGTCGGCGTCCGGGTGGCCCAATTCGTTGAGAATGCCCACGGCCCGTCGCCAGACGTCATCGGCTGAGGACCGATCGCCCTGCGCGTCGCGGGCGTCGCCGATGTGGGCGAGAGTGTCAGCCTCCAGGTAGTGGTCGCTGATGTTCTGGTAGATGGCGAGGGCACGTCCGTAGCAGGCGAGCGCGTGCTCGTACCGGCAGCGGAGGATGTGGGTCCAGCCGATCTCGTTGAGGACGCTGGCCTGTCCGCTGACATCCTCGCTGGGCCGGTACAGGGCGAGCGCTTGCTGATAGTGGTCCAGGGTCTCGCCGTGGCGGCCCTTGCCGTTGGCCGGAAAGGCGAGGGAGCGGCGAGTGCGAGCGTGGCCGGCACACCCTGTCCACGGCGCCGGGTGCGCCGGCCGTCTCGCCCGCAACGCCACCGTCTACCCTCGGTGCCGGGCACCGCGCGAGCGGCGTACGGGCGGGCATCCATGCTGGAGGATTCCGTTGACCGCGGTTTGCGACCCCCGGCCGTTTCCGCCGCGGCCGCCTGCCTGTGCCCCGGCGGCAGACTGATACTGCGGCACGGGCAGCGGAGCGCCGCCTGCCCCGCCATCGACCCAGGAGGTGCCGTCCGTAGTGGCCGATCACGACCGGCCCGGCCGGCCCCGCCCCATCGAACGCCTCGCCGCGTTCACCGCCCTGGCGGCGCTGCCGGGAGCGCTGACCACCCTCATCGTCGGAGCGGTCATGAACTGGGCGGCCCTGGTAGCCACCGTCGCGGCGCTGCTGGTCGGGGTGACGGCAGGCTGGCACGCGGTTTCGCGCAGAGGAATGCGACGCGCGATGGCGGGCCTGGGCATGGTCCTCACCGCGGTATGGAACCGCCGGGGTGGCGAGGGCGGTTCGGCCGGGAGTGGCGTCCTCGTACCCCGTGCTCATGGCGAGCACATGCACGCGGGCATCGTTCCAGACACCTCCGAGCGCGGCACGGCGGCCGTCGGAGCGCTCGGCCGGCGCCCGCTGGCACGTCCCGCTCAGCGCACCGGGATGATGTCGGGGGCGCCGAGCCGCACCGCGTCGGCCGTCTGGTCGTCCGGCTGCTGCTGAGCCTCGCGTTCGGCCGCCACCCGCTTCAAGTAGTGGTCGACCTCGCGCTCCCGGTGCGCCCGGTCCCACTCCAGATGAGGTGCCATGAGTTCGGCGACGGTACGCGCCGCGTCCACGCCGCGGTCCCAGGACTCGATGGAGATCCGGGTACGCCGGGCGAGCACATCCTCCACATGGCGGGCTCCCTCATGGGTCACCGCGTAGACGGCCTCGACCCGCAAATAATCGTCGGAGCTCGGCAACGGCTCACCGAGTGAGGGGTCGGCTCCGACCATGTCGAGCAGTTCTTGCACCAGGGAGCCGTAACGGTTCAGCAGGTGTTCGATGCGGGCGACATGCAGCCCGGAGCGCTTGGCGAGATTGTGCCGGGAGTTCCACAGGGCCGGATAGCCGTCGGCACCGAGCAGCGGAACGCGCTGCGTGACGCAGGAGGCCACCTTCTCGTCCAGACCACGGGCCGCCTCGTCGACCGCGTCCTTGGCCATGACCCGATAGGTCGTGTACTTGCCGCCGGCCACCACGACAAGCCCGGGGACCGGGTGCGCGACCAGGTGCTCCCGGGACAGCTTGCTGGTCTCCGCGGCCTCGCCGGACAGGAGCGGGCGCAGACCGGCGTAGACGCCCTCGACGTCCTCGGCGGCCAGCGGTGTGACCAGAACGCGGTTGACGTGTTCCAGCAGGTAGCTGACGTCCTTGGAGCTCAGCGCGGGGTGGGCCTTGTCCAGTGTCCAGTCGGTGTCGGTCGTCCCGATGATCCAGTGCCGCCCCCAGGGGATGACGAACAGCACGCTCTTCTCCGTGCGCAGTATCAGCCCGGTGCGGGAGATGATCCGGTCACGCGGGACCAGCAGATGCACGCCCTTGGAGGCGCGGACGTGGAACTGGCCGCGGGTACCGGCCATGGCCTGGGTGTCGTCGGTCCACACGCCGGTCGCGTTGATGACCTGCTTGGCTCGCACCTCGGTCTCGTTGCCGGTCTCCAGGTCCATGACCACAGCTCCCACCACCCGCTCGCCCTGGCGCAGGAAGCGGCTGACGCGGGTGCGGTTGGCGGCCAATGCTCCGTAGGCGGCTGCGGTGCGCGCGAGGAACATGGTGTGCCGGGCATCGTCCACCTGGGCGTCCCAGTACTGGATCGCGCCGACCAGCGCGTCGGAGCGCAGAGCGGGCGCCTCGCGCAGTGCCTGGCGCTTGAGCATGTGGCGGTGGTGGGGCAGGCCGCTGGAGGTGCCCGAGGCCGCGGCCATGGTGTCGTAGAGCAGCACCCCTGCGCCGACGTAAGGGCGCTCCCAGACCCGGTGTTGCAGCGGGTAGAGGAAGGGCACCGGCCGCACCAGATGCGGCGCCAGGAGCTGGAGCAGGAGTCCCCGCTCCTTGAGTGCTTCGGCGACCAGCCGGAAGTCGAGCATCTCGAGGTAGCGCAGGCCGCCGTGAATCAGCTTGCTGGAGCGGCTGGACGTACCCGAGGCCCAGTCCCGGGCTTCGACGAGACCGACCGTCAGGCCCCGGGTGGCGGCATCGAGGGCTGACCCGGCGCCCACGACACCGCCACCGACCACGAGGACGTCCAGCTCACCCTCTCCCAGCCGGACGAGAGCCGCTGCGCGTGCCTCGGGCGAGAGAGCCACCGGGTTCGCCATCGGTCTCCTCCTCGTGCTGCGGTCGCGCCGCGCGTGGCCGGGGGCGGGCCCGGCGGGGACCTACTCGACCTTGGCCCAGTCGAGCGTGCGCTCCACCGCCTTCTTCCAGCCCGCATAGCCTTCCGCGCGCTGCTCCTCGGACCACCCGGGCTCCCAGCGCTTGGACTCCTGCCAGTGGGTGCGCAGCTCGTCGGTGTCCTGCCAGAAGCCGGTGGCCAGACCGGCCGCGTAGGCGGCACCGAGCGCGGTGGTCTCGGCGACGACCGGGCGGCTGACCGGTACGCCGAGGACATCGGCCTGGATCTGCATGCACAGGTCGTTGGCCGTCACACCGCCGTCGACCTTGAGCACGTCCAGGTGGACGCCGGAGTCCTGCTCCATGGCCTCCACCACGTCGCGGCTCTGGTAGCAGATGGCTTCCAGGGTGGCCCGCGCCAGGTGGCCGTTGTTGTTGTACCGGGCGAGGCCGACGATCGCGCCACGGGCGTCGGAGCGCCAGTACGGGGCGAACAGGCCCGAGAAGGCGGGGACGAAGTACATGCCGCCGTTGTCGTCGACGGTGCCGGCCAGACGCTCGCTCTCGGCGGCGTCAGTGATGATCTTCATCTGGTCGCGCAGCCATTGCACCGCGGACCCGGTGACCGCGATGGAGCCCTCCAGGGCGTAGACCGCCGGGCTGTCGCCGAACTGGTACGCCACGGTGGTGAGCAGACCGTGCTGCGAGCGGACCAGTTCGGTCCCGGTGTTGAGCACCAGGAAGTTGCCGGTGCCGTAGGTGTTCTTGGCTTCGCCGGGCGCGTAACAGACCTGTCCGACGGTGGCCGCCTGCTGGTCGCCGAGCACCCCGGTGATGGGAATGGCGGCGCGCAGCGGCCGGGAGGTACGGGTCGCGCCGAATGCCTCCCGGTGGGAGGACGGGTTGATGGTGGGCAGCATCGCCCGGGGAATGTCGAAGAAACCCAGCAACTCGTCGTCCCAGTCGAGGGTCTCCAGGTTCATCAGCATCGTTCGGCTGGCGTTGGTCACGTCGGTGGCGTGGATGCCGCCGTCGGGACCGCCGGTGAGGTTCCACAGGACCCAGCAGTCCGTGTTGCCGAAGAGGGCATGGCCCTGCTCCGCCGCCTCGCGGACGCCGTCGACGTTCTCCAGAATCCACTTGATCTTGCCGCCGGAGAAGTAGGTGGCAGGCGGCAGCCCCGCCTTGCGGCGGATGACGTCACCCTGGCCCGAGCGTTCCAGGGCGGCCGCGATGGAGTCGGTGCGGGTGTCCTGCCAGACAATGGCGTTGTAGTAGGGACGGCCGTCGCGGGGGTCCCAGACAACGGTTGTCTCCCGCTGGTTGGTGATGCCGATCGCCACCAGGTCGGACGGGGACAGGTTCCCGTGCCGGAGGGCGTTCTGTATGACCGAGTTGGTACGTTCCCAGATCTCCACCGGGTCGTGCTCGACCCACCCCGAGCGCGGGAGTATCTGGGCGTGCTCCATCTGGTGCTTCGCCACTTCGTTCCCGTCGTGGTCGAAGATCATGAAACGCGTGCTGGTGGTTCCCTGGTCCACCGCGCCGACGAAGTCCGCCATGGCATGCCGCCTCTCCTGTGGGATGGACTGGGTTGCGGCCTCGCGCTGAGCCGGTCAGGGCTCGGGGGTCGGGACGCGTCCGGGGGGCTCCGGCTCCGCGGTCGGCAGGAAGCGGCCGATGAAGAACTTGTACAGGAACGCGCCGAGCACGCCGCCGACAAACGGACCGATGATCGGCACCCAGAAGTAGAAGTTCCCGTACTGATCTCGCCACGCTCCGCCGTACCCCGTGAGGAAGCTCGCCAGCCGGGGCCCGAAGTCACGTGCCGGGTTGATCGCGTAGCCCGCGTTGGTGCCCCAGGCCATACCGATGGCCACGACAACCAGGCCGATGATGAACGGGGCCAGGTTGGCGCCGGGGGGCGTGTTGAGCAGGTCGGTGATCGCCATGATCAGCAGCAGCAGGATCGCGGTGCCGATGACCTGGTCGCGGAACGCGCCCCATTCGCCGACCGGCAGGTTCGGGTTGCCGTTGGCAGGAAGCGTGGAGAACACGAACTGCGTCTTGATGGTGTGGCCGGGGTCGGCCTTCGCCAACGCTTCGGTGTAGTTCCAGCGCACGATGAGGGCCGCCACGAAGGCGCCGGCCGTCTGGGCCACCACGTAGGGCGCCACCTTGCTCCACGGGAAACCCTTGAACGTCGCCAGGGCCACGGTCACAGCGGGATTGATGTGAGCTCCACTCAGTCTCGCCGCAACATAAACGCCGAGGGTGACACCGAGACCCCATGCCCAGGCGATGCTGTCGTGGTTTCCGAGGCCACCCGGGGGATCCGTGAGGGCTCCACCGGCGACCACTTGGGCCACCACACCGCAACCGAAGAGGATGAGAACCATGGTGCCGGCGAATTCGGCCGAAAGCTCGCCGATCAACCCTGATCTTTTGAGTCGCTCAGCCATGGAAGCCCACTTTCCGCCGGCCCAGTACCGGCCGTCGACTGCCCGATTCATCCACATATCAGCATAGGACGATCAAGGGTCAACCGCACGCACAGCCCTTGCTCACCCCTTGCTCACCGTGCGGTGGGCCTCGCCGGCGCGGACCGGCCGGCTTTCGTCACCAGCATTGCGACTCGTCCGGCAGGTGGTGAACGGGCTCACTCCGCAGGTCAGAGCCCCTCCGAGCTCGGCCGCTGTGGGCGGCATCGAGAAGCGGCCGTGCGATGGCGTTGAGGGTGCGCCCGACGATGCTCAGCGGAGATACCGGGAACCGGCGGCGGGATGATGCCGGCAGGGGGCCGGCAGAGGGCCGGCAGAGGGCCTCTGACCGGCAGGGACGCAGGCCACGCCGGTCAGAGGCCTGCGCTCAGCTGTCCTTGGCCGCGGGCTCCAGGACGAAGACGGGGATCTCGCGGTCGGTCTTCTTCTGGTAGTCGGCGTAGTCGGGGTACGCCTCGACGGCCCGCTCCCACCACACAGCCTTCTCGTGCCCGGTCACCTCACGGGCCGTCATGTCCTGACGCACCGGGCCGTCCTGCAGCTCCACCCGGGGGTCGGCGACGACGTTGTAATACCAGACGGGGTTCTTCGGGGCGCCTCCCAGCGAAGCGACCACGGCGTAGGTGCCCTCGTGCTCGACCCTCATGAGCGGGGACTTACGGATCTTGCCGCTCTTGGCGCCCTTGGTCGCCAGGAGGATGACGGGCATACCGCGCATCGTCGTTCCCTTGGTACCGCCGGAGCTCTCGAAGAGCTCGACCTGGTCGCGCACCCACTTCTCCGGGCTCGGCTCGTACTCGCCCTCAAGAGGCATGTCATCCATCCCATCGTCGGAGACTCGCGTACAGGGGCTCAACGCCCTGGGGCCACGCAATCATCCCGCCGGACGTTCGTAGCGGAGCAGCACGGTCCGCGCGTCGAAGGACCGCGATTCGACGAACCCGAGGTTCAGCCGCTCCTTCCCCTGCAGGAACAGCGGCCTGCCGCCGCCCAGGACCACCGGGTGCACGACGATGTGGTACTCGTCGATCAGGCCGAGCTCCGTGAGGGCGGCCGGCAGCGTCGTACCGCCGGTCAGCAGCAGGTCCTTGCCCGGGCCCCGCTTCAGGGCCGCGACCTCTTCGGCGAGGTTCTCGCCGATCACTCGGACGTTCCCGTCCGGCTGTTGCAAGGTCCTGGAGAAGACGATCTTCGGAGTACGGCGCCATACGGGCGCGAAGGCGAGGTCGTGCGGGTCGTCGGAGATCGACTCGGCGTCGGGCCAGTAGCCGGACATCATCTCCCAGACCACACGCCCGTAGAGGAAGGTGTCGACGCGTTCCTGCAGGCCGTCGCCGTACGCGCCGAGCTCCGGTCCGAGCACCGGCCAGTCGAAGGCTCCGCCGGGCCCGTCGATGTGTCCGTCGAGCGATGAGTGGACAAAGTAAATGATCTTCCGCATGACCGTTCCTCCTGGTGCGCGGTGCGCCCCCTTCGGCGCCTGCACCGGTATGTCGAACGGGGGCGTGCCCGATCGACGCCCCAGGGGGAAAATCTTCCGCGAAGGCGCTGCAACGGCATTGCAACCTCGCCGGTGCTCTGCTGGCGGGATGACTGAGGCCCCGCGCGTGGAGCTGACCCCCGCAGCCGCCGATCTGTTGCGGCGGCTGCGGGCGGCCCACGGTCCGTTGATGTTCCACCAGTCGGGCGGCTGCTGCGACGGCAGCGCGCCCATGTGCTACCCGGACGGTGAATTCCGCACGGGCGCGTCCGACGTCCTCCTCGAGGACCTCCGGGTCGACGGCGTCGAGGAGTCCGTCTCCTTCTGGATGTCCAGGAGCCAGTACGAGGTCTGGAGCCACACCCGGCTCATCGTCGATGTCGTCGAGGGCCGGGGCAGCGGTTTCTCGCTGGAGGCGCCGGAAGGAGTGCGGTTCCTGATCCGGTCGCGCGTCGTGGGGGCATGAGGCGTCAGCCGCGGTCCCGTACCGCCACGATGCCGTTGAAGACCCCCGCGTAGGCCGTGCCGTCGGGGCCGATGGTGATCGGCGCCCAGTTGTTGTCGTACGACGGGCCCGTGCCCGTGAGCCGCTTCCAGCGCCGCTCGCCGGTGCGGAAGTCGACGGCGGTCAAATACCAGGCGTCGATACCGAGTTGGTTGGGCTCCTTCTCGTAGAAGTAGAGGAGGCCGTTGGCGGTGGAGAGCTTGGGGACTGTGGAGGGCGAGCGGACGCCGCTCTGCCAGACCGTGTCGCAGCCACTGCCGTCCTCGCGTACGTCGATCCTGCTCACGCCGCCGACAACGGTGCGGCCGAAGGTGAGTGAGGCCGGGTTCTCGTAGCCGTAGTTGTTCTCGACGACGATGCTGTTGCCCCAGGTGATCAGGGAGTTGTCGGTGGTGGACGCGCCGGATCCGAAGACGGGCACCTTGCAGACGAGGCGGCGGTCGGCCGGGACGTCGGTGCCGCGGCGGTAGACGAGGACGTTCATCCGGTCGTCGGCGTTGTCGGTGATGGCGGCATAGCCGTCGCCGAACAGGTCCGGTGTGGTGCCGGAGCCCTGGTTCACGGAACCGGGCTTGGTGCCCGTGCCGCGGTCGTACGTCTGGCGCCACTGGATCTTCGGCGTCCCGTCGGCGTCCGAACGGAAGCTGTAGAGGGCGTGGTCGGAGACGATCGACACGCCGTCCTGGGCGACGGAGAAGGAGTTCTGGATCTCTTCGCCGTCGAGCCGGACCGAACGGATCGCGGACGTCCGAGGATCGACGCTGCCGACGCGTCCGAGCCGTGTCACCCACCAGATGCGGCCCTGCCAGTCGGGCATGACGGAGGTGACGGGGTCGCAGGTGCCGCTGGGGAACAGGTTCGTCCAGCTGACGCAGTCGTGCGGGACGTGGGCGGTCAGATCCCAGTCGTTGTCGACGACGAAGCGCCAACTGCCGTCCCCCGCCTGCTCATGGGCGATACGGAGGATGTGCTGTCGCGAGTCCGCCAGCACCACCCGGTCCTGGTCGTCGAGGTAGAAGTAGGCGCCGCCGGACGTGTCCTTGAAGATTTTGGAGAAGTCCAGCCGGGTGATGGCCTCGACGGTCGAGGAGCGCTGCGGCAACCGGTACTCGGCGAGCGTGTCGAGCGTGCGCGGGTCGAGAAGCTTCAGCAGGAACCCGGTGAAGGTCCCGCAGACAGTGATCAGCCGGCCAGCGGCGTCGAAGGTCGCGGTGGCGCACTCGCCACCGACCGGGGCGATCCGCTCGCTGGTGACCTCGGGGTCGCGGCCGAGGGGGCCGGAGTAGGGATGGGTGCCACTGCCCGCCGCGTCCGCGTGCATGCCGCTGCGCCCGTTGGGCGCGAGGAAGGGGTGCTGCGGGGGCGCCTGCCCCGGCACCGGCCGAGCATCGGCGGGCGCGCCCTCGTACTGGCTGACCAGTCGGTGGCCGGGTGCCTTGGGTATCTCCTCCGCCTGCGCGGCGGGGGCGGTGAAGGTGGTCGCGGCGACGGCCAGGGCCACTGCGCGGACGAGCGCTCTTCGGGACATACGGCTCCTCGGTTGCGTACGGGTGTACGGGTCGCGCCGCCGCCCGACGTTAGAGCCGGCCCCTTGAGGTGTCCATGGAAAGGCCATGGGTTTTATGGACGCTTCATGATCGCGAAATGAGCGGACCGCACGGCACCGGCTGACATGCTGGTACGTGTGAATGCCCCCACTCGCGGCGCCTGGCTGCGCGCCGGAATCAGCCGCAACGGCGGACCCCTGCAGGAGAACGAGCAGGTGGTCTGGCTCCAGATCGACGCCTACTACGCGGACAGCCGCGGCTTCGCCGGCATCACCACGTACGACGGCACCGATGTCCGCTTCCACCACGACGTCGGGGAACCCGGCGAGGATGTGGGAACCCTTCAACGGGACGGTGACCGGATGATCGAGACGGGTACGAACCCGGACGGCAGCACGTTCCGCGAGGTGTGGACGCCGCTGGTGGACAGCGAGGAAGAGTGCGGGTCCTGGCGGGTCGGCGAGGCTCAGATCGTCCGCGTCGGGACCCATGTGGTGCATGTGGACGCCGGCGGCGGAGGCTATTTCGAGCTGCCGCCGGACGTCGAAGTGCCGCCGGAGGTCACGGTCTGAGGCTGCCCACCACCTGGGCGGTGGCCGCGATGCCTTCCTGGATGGTCGGCGCCATGCTCGTGCTCGCGAGAAAGAACCCGAGCAGGGCACAGACCACGGCGTGAGACATCTTCAGTCCGCCGTTCCGCAGAAAGATCACTGTGAGCACCAGCAGAAACAGCACCAACGAGATCGAAATAGCCATCGCCAACCTCCTCCGCCGCGCCGGAATTGCGGCATTCGGCCGTCAGTCTGGCGTAGTGGAGGGCCCATACGGCCGACTGGCGTGTCCGCCGTTCGGGTGTTGTCTGCCGGTGACTTCGAGGGGAGAGGCGCCGGACGAAGGTGCGGAACGCGTGCCGGTGACGCGGAGCATCTGCCCCATCGCGGCCAGTACGGACGGCTCGACGCGGCCGGCCCGACCGCGCCAGGGCCTGCGTCACCCACCCAGCGGGCGCGAGCTCACTTATCCCGGCTATAGCCGCGACAGGAGCACAATCGAGTGAGGGGGAACGAGAAACAGCTCCGTCCGGAGGGTGTCAGATGCCAGGGAACCGGCCTCCGTCCCGCTACGCCCCGGATCAGGGACTCACCACCCGCATGGTGACGACGATGTTCCTGATCGGGCTGCTCTATGTCGTCTTCGTTGGCGCCCTGCTGGCGATCCTCCGAGGCTCGTGGCCGATCATTCTGCTGATCGCAGGCGGTCTTTTCATCGCGCAGTTCTGGTTCAGCGACCGGATCGCGGCCTTCAGCATGGGTGCTCGCGAGGTCACGCCTGAGCAGGCGCCGGAGCTGCACGGCGCCGTCGACCGTATCTGCGCGCTCGCCGACATGCCCAAGCCCCGCGTCGCGATCGCCCACAGCGATGTGCCGAACGCCTTCGCCGTCGGCCGCAACGAGAAGACCGCGCTGGTCTGCGCCACCACCGGCCTGCTCCGCCGGCTGGAGCCGGAGGAGTTGGAGGGCGTCCTCGCCCACGAGCTGTCGCACGTCGCCCACCGCGATGTCGCAGTGATGACGATCGCATCGTTCCTCGGTGTCCTGGCCGGCGTGATGACCCGTATCGCCGTGTGGGGCGGCTTCGGCCGGGCGGGTGGCACCCGCGACAGTAACGCCGCGATCGCCATGCTCCTGATACCCCTGGTCAGCGCGGTCGTCTACGTGATCAGCTTCCTGCTGACCCGACTGCTCTCCCGCTACCGCGAACTGTCCGCCGACCGCGCGGCCGCCATGCTGACCGGCCGCCCCTCGGCGCTCGCGTCCGCGCTCACCAAGGTGACGGGCGACATGGCGAGGATCCCGACGCAGGACCTGCGCAAGGCGGAGCCGTTCAACGCCTTCTGGTTCGCGCCGGCGTTCTCCTCCAAGGAGAGCCTGAGCCGCCTGCTGTCCTCGCACCCGACGCTGGAGCAGCGTCTGGACCAGCTGGGCAAGATCTCGACGCAGCTGGCCCGCCCGTAACGCGCCCCCCGCGACGACTGACAGACGCCCGACAGACGACTGACAGAGGCACTTCTGTGGGACTCCTCGACACGATCCTCGGCCGCAGCAAGCCGGTACGGCCCGACCTCGATCAGCTCTTCGGCCTGCCCGCCGCCGCCATCACGCTCCAGGCGGGCGCCGGCTTCACTCCGACCGGCATCGGCTCGGTGTGCTTCGCCAGCGTGGAGGGCGGCGCCTTCGCGCAACTCCAGGAGGACGTACGAGAGCTGCTCGACGCCGACACCGACCGGGGCGGCGTCCCGGTCGAGTTCAGCCAGGACGCGTACGGCTACACCTGGCTCCTCGCCCGCCACCCCGCCGACGACACGGCCTCGCTGGTCAACGACCTGCACGCGGTCAACACCCTGCTCCAGGACGCCGGCTTCGGCCCGCAGCTGCTCTGCTCCCTGATCGCCTTCCATGAGACATCCGGCGATCGCTCGCTGGCGCTGGTCTACCTGTACAAGCGCGGCACCTTCTACCCCTTCGCGCCGCTCACCGGTACGACGGAGAAGCGCGACAACGCCCTGGAACTGCAGACCAGGGCGTTGCTCACGGACGACCTCCACATCGAGACGGACCTGGCCCGCTGGTTCCCGGTCTGGGGCGCGCCGGGCCTCGGGGGTCCGATGTAGGTCGTTTCGTTCGGATCATCTGGTGGACCAGAGGAAGATGCCGGCGATATGGATGCCGGCCGCGGGATCATCGAGGCCAGGTGTCGGCCGGGGTCGACCAACGAGCCTGCCGTCCCTGGAGCCGGTCCAGGAAACCCACGGCGTGCGGCGCGGCTGACTGCTACGCCGGGGTGCTGTTCTCGGTCATGGCCTGGGTGCCGATGACATTGAGGAGCCCCAGCCGGTCGGCGGCGTCGCTGCCCGGGGCGGCGGTGTAGGCGACGATGCGTAGATCGCTGCCGGGAACCATCAGGACGTCACAGTCGAGGGTGAGTACTCCGACATCGGGGTGGTGGATGGTTTTGGTGTCCGTTTCGTGGACGCCCACGATCCCGGTGTCCCACAGGCGTGCGAAGTCGGTGCTGTTACCCCGCAGGTCCTTGATCAGGGAGCGCAGGCCGGCATCAGTGGGGTAGCGGGCGGTCGCCGCTCTGAGATCGGCGACCACGGCCGCCTCGAACCGGGCCTTCTGCTCCGGGGTGTGGCTGACCCGGCTGGGCAGGCCGGCGAAGTGGCGCCAGACGATGTTGCGCTCGCGTCCGCGCTGAGCGGACGCATCCCCGAACAGGGCGGCCCACAACGGGTTCCACAGGATCAGGTTCCAGGCCGCGTCGTGCACGCTGAGCGGTGCGCCGTCCAGCTGGTCGAGCAGCCTTCGGACCCCTGGCGGGATGTGAGCCAACACCTGCCCGGGGCCCGGCGCCGCTTGGCCCGCGAGCAGATACAGATGCTCACGCTCGGCCGCCGACAGCCGCAGGGCGCGGGCCAGCGCGGACAGGACCTGCGGTGACGGGGAGGTGGCCCGGCCCTGTTCCAGGCGGACGATGTAGTCCACCGACAGGTCGGCGAGCTGCGCCAGTTCCTCGCGTCGCAGTCCGGCGGCGCGCCTTACTCCGCCGGCGGGCAGTCCGACCGCGGCGGGGGCCGTGCGGTCGCGCCAGCCGCGCAGTGCCCTGCCCAGTTCCCTGGATTCACTCACGCCCCCAGTATCGGGCCGCCGCGCCCGGACAGCCTGGTACTGGCAGTCCATAGGCAAAGGCGGGTACTGCCTGTTCGTAGGCGGTACGACGAGGGTGGAGGCATCACCAACCCACCGATCACCGGAGTGAGCGCATGACCACCACACTGATCACCGGAGCGAACAAGGGCCTCGGATTCGAGACGGCCCGCCGCCTGATTGAGGCCGGGCACACCGTCTACGTCGGGGCACGCGATGCCCAGCGCGGTCAGGCGGCAGCCGCGAAGCTCGGCGCCCGCTTTGTCCAGATCGACGTCACCGACGAGGACTCCGTCAAGGCTGCCGCCGAATTCGTCCGCGACGACGCCGGCCGCCTCGACGTCCTGGTCAACAACGCCGGGATCGTCGGCGCGGGCAAGCCGGTCGGCGAGGTCACCGGGTCCGACATGCAGACCACCTACGACACCAATGTCTTCGGAGTCGTGCGCGTCACGCACGCCTTCCTGCCGCTCCTGCAGACCGGCGACGCCCCGGTCGTCGTCAACGTCAGCAGCGGCCTGGGCTCACTGGCGGCGACCGCCGACCCGGGCCGCATCGAGTTCCAGGTGGCGCTGCTGGACTACAACTCCTCCAAGACGGCGCTGGTCATGATCACCTCGCAGTACGCCAAGGCGTACCCCGCCATCCGGTTCAATGCTGTCGACCCCGGCTACACCGCCACCGACCTCAACGGCCACCGGGGCACCAACAGCGTCGAACAGGGCGCGGAGATCATCGTCCGCATGGCCGCCATCGGATCCGACGGCCCGACCGGCGGCTTCTTCGACAAAGCCGGCCCGGTCGTCTGGTAACCCGTACCAACTCCCCCCGGAGGAAGGGAATCGTGGCGCTCCGCCTGGTACCGGTAACGGATCACGCAGCCGCTTCCCCGGAACACGGCTCGCTGACGCATCCAGCACATGGATCACGAAGTGCGCACTGGAAGTGCTAGGTGTACTGACCCCGTGCGCGGAGGAAACGCTCGAGCGCGGCCAGATCGTCCGTATTGATGTGGTCGACGCGGGCGGCGAGCAACTCGGTCCACACTGCGTCGCGGTCGGGACCGTCCACGTCGGGCGTCGCCCAGAAACGGACGCGCTGCCCGTGGTCATGGGCGTCAGCGACGATCGCGTGCAGCTTCTGCCGCTCGGCGGCCGGGAATTGGCCGGTGCCCAGCCAGCTGAAGCTCTCCGTCCAGTTGCTGGAGATCAGCGGGACGAAGGAGGCGGGGGCGGCGGTGCCGAGGTCTTCGAGGCGGCCGTCGTAGAAGGCGTACCGCACTCGCTGCGCCTCCATGGGTACGCGGGCGGCGCGGTCGCCGGAGATGACCGGCGTGACGGCGCCGAGGCGGACATGGCCGTACGCGTAGGTGCTGAGCATCCGCCGGTAGTGCCGCAGCTGGCGGTCGAGTGCGAGATACGCGGCGGCGCCGTCCGTCTTGATGTCGATCAGCAGCTGGACGGGCCGCCGGTAACCGCGGTACACGGAGCCGTGGTTGGCCTTCACCCGGGCCAGCAGCGGGTCGAGGTAGAGCGAGCGCAGGGTGCGGGTCGGGTCGAGGTCCGCCGGCTCATGGGCGACGAGCAGCTCGCCGTTCACCAGGAAGATATCGGCCTCCACACTGGTGAAGCCGTGCGACAGGGCGTCGTGGAGGGGCCGCTCATGCAGGTAGTCGTTGTGGGCGTGGGCCCGGCGGAGCGGCTGCGGGCCGGTCTGCCCGCCGTGCTTCTCGGCGGCCTGCGCATAGGCGGGCACGGCGACGGCGCCGGCCAGCGCGGCGGCGAGGGTGGTGACGGCTCTGCGACGGGTGGTCAGCACGATGGTGCCTCCGGGCTCTGCGGGTCGGGAGGGACACCGGTGAGTATCCGCCCGGGGCAGCCCAATGGGCAGAGCAGCGCGAAGAGTTCGGCCATCCGTCACCTGGTGCTCAAGACGGCTACCGGAGCGCGGGTGGCTCGCCGCGGCGGTCGAACGGGTCAGGGGCGTGGCGGTCGCGGGTGTCGGAGGCGTGGCGGTCCCGGGTGGTGAACGGCCGGATCTCGTCCGGTGATTGCCGCGTCGCGCGGCGCGGGCGGGCCGCACGGCCCTGCTCACGCGGAGCTGAGTTCCGGCGGCATCGAGCAGGCCGCCGCGCCGATGGTCGGCGCGGCGGCCTGAGTTGCGGTGAACAGTGCCTCGGTGCACAGCCCCCTACGGAGCCTGCAGGTCGACCAGTGCGGCCAGCGCCTCCTTGTGGCGGCCCGGCGTGCCCAGGGCGATCTCGTCGGACTTGGCGCGCTTGAGGTACAGATGCGCGGGGTGTTCCCAGGTCATGCCGATACCGGCGTGCAGCTGGACGCACTCCTCAGCCGCGCGCACGGCCACCCGGGAGCAGTATGTCTGCGCCACGGTCACCGCGAGGGCGGCGTCGGAGCTGTCCGTGGCCAGGGCGTCCGCCGCGTTGCGGGCCGCGGCCCGGGCCGAGACGACCTCCAGCCACACCTGGGCCATGCGGTGCTTGAGCGCCTGGAACGAACCGATGGGCCGGTTGAACTGGTGGCGCTCGCGGGTGTGACGGACCGTCTCCTCCAGGCACCATTCGGCGAGTCCGAGCTGCTCGGAGGCGAGCAGCCCGGCCCCGGCGAGCAGTCCGCGGCGTACGGCCGTCACGGCTGTCTCCGCGTCCGCGAGGCGGGTGGCGTCGGCCGTGTCGTCGAGGGTGACGGCGGCGAGCGGACGGGTCAGATCGAGCGGGGTCAGCGCCTCGACGGTGGCGTTCGCCGTCTCGACCGCGTACAGGCCGTCGGACTTCAGCACCAGGAGGACATCGGCGGCAGCGGCATCCGCTACACCGGTGATCCTTGGTGCGTCGACCGGGAGCGGCCCGTCGGGCGACGCCGACAGCGGCACGGCGAGGACGGCGGTCCTGCGGCCGGCCGCCAGCTCGGTCAGCAGCCCGGCGACGGCCTGCGTCTCCGTGTCGAGCGCGAGCAGGGTCTGGGTCGCGATGACGGAGCTGGTGAGATACGGCGCGGGGGCGACGCTGCGGCCCAGCTCCTCCAGCACGACGGCGGCCTCGCGGTGGCTCGCGCCCTGCCCGCCGAGCTTCTCGGGTACGAGGAGTCCGGCCGCGCCGATGTCCCGGGCAAGCGCCTTCCACAGCTCGGGGTCGTACGGCGTACCGGACTCGGCGCGCACCAGGACGGACGCCGTATCGACGCGGTCGGCGAGCAGAGAGCGTACGGCGGCCCGCAGGTCGTCCTCGGCCTCGGAGTACAGCAGATCGGGCTGCGTGGGCTGAGTCGTCATCGGGCCAGGTCCTTCCAGGCGACGTCCTTGTCGTTGCGCGGCTCGGAGGGCAGCCCGAGGACGCGTTCGGCGACGATGTTCAGCAGCACTTCGTTGGTGCCGCCCTCGATGGAGTTGCCCTTGGAGCGGAGATAGCGGTAGCCGGCGTCGCGCCCGGTGAAGTCGACGAAGTCGGGACGGCTCATGGTCCAGTCGTCGTACAACAGACCTTCCTCGCCGCGGAGTTCGACCTCGAGGCCGCTGATCTCCTGGTTGAGGCGGGCGAAGGCGAGCTTCATTCCGCTGCCTTCGGGGCCCGGCTGGCCGGCGGCGAGCTGTTGGCGCAGCCGCTCTCCGGCCAGCCGGGCGACCTCCGCCTCCACCCAGAGCGTCAGCAGCCGCTGGTGCAGATCGTGGTTGCGCAGTTCGGGGCGTTCGCGCCAGGTCTGCGCGATCGGGCCGATCATCCCGCCCTCGCGCGGGAGGCGGCTGCCGCCGATGGAGACCCGTTCGTTCATAAGGGTGGTCTGGGCGACCTTCCAGCCCTCGCCGACCTCGCCGAGGCGGTGTGCGTCGGGGATACGCACATCGGTCAGGAAGACCTCGTTGAACTCCGCCTCACCGGTGATCTGGCGCAGCGGTCGCACCTCGACACCCGGGTCGGTCATATCGCAGATGAAGTAGGTGATGCCCCGGTGCTTGGGCAGGTCCGGGTCGGTGCGGGCGATGAGGATCGCCCAGCGGGCCACATGGGCGCTGGACGTCCAGACCTTCTGGCCGTTGACGACCCAGTCGTCGCCGTCCCGTACGGCCCGGGTGCCGAGCGCCGCGAGGTCGGAGCCCGCGCCCGGCTCGCTGAACAGCTGGCACCACACCTCCTCGCCGACCCACAGAGGACGAAGGAAGCGCTGCTTCACCTCTTCGGAGCCGTACTTGAGGATGGTCGGCGCGGCCATGCCGAGGCCGATACCGATACGGCGCGGGTCGTTGTCGGGCGCGGCCGCAGCAGTCAGCTCGGCGTCGACGGCGGTCTGCAGCGTGCGCGGGGCGTCGAGTCCGCCGAGGCCCTTGGGGTAGTGCACCCAGGCGAGGCCCGCGTCGAAGCGTGCCTTCAGGAAGTCGGTGCGCTCCGTGGTGGCCGGTGGGTGCGCGGCCAGCAACTGCTCAGTGCGGCTGCGCACTTCGGTCGCGTCCGTCATCGGGCTTCTCCTTCCGGGATGACGACCAGGCGGCCCGTGGTCGTGCCGTCCGCGACGCGCTGGACGGCGTCCGCAGCGTCCTTCATGGCGACGCGCCCGCTGATCAGCGGCTTGATCACGCCCTGCGCAGCGAGCTTGGTCAGCTCCTCGTGGCAGTCTCGGATCGCACTCGGCTCCATCGTGTTGTACAGGCCCCAGTGGAGGCCGACAATCGAGTAGTTCTTCACCAGGGCGTGATTGAGGGCCGGGGTGGGGATCGAGCCGCTGGCGAAGCCGACGATCACGATCCGGCCCTCGAAGGCGATGCACTTCACCGACTTGGCGTAGGCGTCACCGCCGACCGGGTCGTAGACGACGTCCGCGCCGCGGCCGCCGGTGGCTTCCTTGACCGCGGCGACGATGTCGTCCTCCCGGCGGTCGATGACGATGTCGCAGCCGAGCTCCGTTGCCGTGCGCGCCTTCTCCGCGCCGCCGACGACACCGATCACCCGCGCGCCGGCCGCCTTGCCGAGCTGGACCGCGGCGCTGCCGACGCCGCCCGCCGCGGCGTGCACGAGCAGCGTCTCCCCCGCCTGGAGGTGCGCACGGCGGTGCAGCCCGAACCAGCCCGTCTGGTAGCCGATGTGCAGTGCGGCCGCCTCGGCGTCGTCCAGGGCCTCGGGCGCGGGCAGCACCGCCGCCGCGTCGGCGACGACGTACTCGGCGAGTCCGCCGTTCGGCAGCGCGGGGTTGGCGATCACCCGGCGGCCGTCCTCGGTCTCACCGCAGATCTCCACACCCGGCGTGAACGGCAGCGGCGGCCTGATCTGGTACTGGCCGCGGCAGAGCAGCGCGTCGGGAAAGTTGATGTTCGCGGCGCGGACCTTCAGCAGCAGCTGCCCCTCGCCCGGCGTGGGCCGGTCCACCTCTTCGAGCCGCATCACCTCGCTCGGCTCGCCGTTCCGGTGCACTCGCCATGCCTGCATTTCGGGGCCTCCACAAACCGTAGGCGGTACTGCGCTCTATCGCATACTAAGCGGTCGCTTGCCTCCACGGAAGACCCGATCAGGCCCGCTTCGGCCTGGCCCGGACCCGTGGCGCAACCTTCAGTAGAGGGCGCCGTGCCGGTGGCGGGTCGGCGGGACATCGAGATCGACGTCCGCACCGGCCCGGTGCGCCCGCCGGATCTCGTCGCACCGCATCCGTACGGCACAACGGGCCCTGCGCTCGGCCTGACCGGTGACGCTGCCGAGCCCTGTGGACCGGTACGCCCGGTCGTACTGGTAGATCGCGAAACCGGTCCGTACGAGCCGGGGCCGGGCGCGGCGGCCCTCGGCGCGGGCCGGCACCTGCTCGCGATGGCTGTACCGCAGGGAGCGCAGCACGAGCGCGCGGAGCGCGACGGAGCGGTGGCGCTGCTCCCACGTGGGGCCGAGGTCGTCGTGGCGCCAGGGAATGTGATGGGCGGTGCGGGACACGTAGGCCTCCGTAGACGCCCCAGGACCGTCCTGGGGTGCCAGCGGAAAGCGAAAGGGCCGCTGCCCCTGCGTCCGTTCACACCCCGACCCTATCCACGCTGCTGCACCCGGCCCCCTTCTGAGGAACTGCCGGAAGGCCGAACCGCCGACGTCAGCGCCGGAACAGCTCGAAGGTGACCGCAGGACGGCCGCCGAAGCGCTCCGCCGCAGCCTGGGCGCTTCCGGTGAGGAAGTTGCGGCAGTACGTCTCCGGGTCCTGCTCCGTCAGCACCTCGATATAGCTGCGGTGCTCCAGCAGCGAGAGTACGGAGCGCTCCAGGCCCGGCGTCGCGTCGACCGCGTGAGTGGGCGTAGTGGAGCCCGCGACGGCCACCCACCGCACCCCGTTCCAGGGCTCGAGGCCATGCTCGGCGATGAGTTCGGGGAAGATCCAGCGGTTTCCAGCATCCGCTGCCGCGTCCAGAGTGGCCCTGCCCACGGCCCGGTGGTCGGGGGTGTTCCACGCGGTTCCGCCCCAGGTGTCACGGTGGTTGAGGGTGATGACCAGTTCGGGCCGGTGGCGCCGGATGGCCCCCGCGATGTCCCGGCGCAGCCCCGTCCCGTACTCGATCACTCCGTCCTTGTGGTCCAGGAACTCCACCGTGGAGACGCCGACCACGGCCGCGCTCGCCCGCTGCTCCTGCTCGCGCAGCGGGGCGCACCGGGCCGGTTCCATGGTGTCGATGCCGGCCTCGCCGCGGCTGGCCAGGAGGTAGACGATCTCACGTCCGCCGTCGGTCCAGCCGGCGACGGCCGCGGCGCAGCCGTACTCAAGATCGTCGGGGTGGGCGACCACGGCCAGCGCGCGCTGCCAGTCGTCGGGCATGGGTTCCAACTGCTCGGTCATGGGCGCAGGATACGGCGCTGAATGCGCGTCAGAGCTCCGCGCGGGCGAGGGAGAGCAGCCGGTCGAGGACGCGCGGACCGCCCGCCCGCACCCCGTCGTGCTCGTACTCGTCGGTGACCCAGGTGCGCAGTCCGCGGATGGTGCGCGCCGTGCGCAGCGAGTGCTCCGTGTCGACGTACATGTCGTCGTGGTAGATGGCCGCTGCCACCGGCACACGATTGGCGGCGAGCCGGGCCGGGTCGTACAGCGGGGTCCAGTCGGTGCGCGCGGCGAGGAGTTCGGCGGCCTCGCGCAGCGGGCGCAGCACTGGGTCCACCTCGAAGTGCCAGGGGTGGACGGTCTCCCCGGTGAACAGCAGGGGCCCGTCACCGGCCAGGGCTGTGGCAGCGTCGAACTGCGGGAATTCGGCCCGGACCCGTTCGGCCGCCCAGGCGGTCGGCACCGCGCCCTGGGCGTAGATCGCTTCGTGCAGTACGGCGTACAGGGGATGTGCGGCGTGCGAGAGGGTGGCGAGCACGCCCTCCTGGAACGCGTCGGAGAGTTCGTACCCCGCTCCCGTACGGACGAAGGCGTCCTCCAGCAGATAGTGCAGCTGGTGGCTGCCCTCCCCGCCGCCGAGCAGGATGCCGAGTGACTGGAAGGCCTCGGGCGTGAGGGCGTAGCCGCCTGGCAGCACGATCTTGTGCTCCGCGAGGTGCGCGGCGATACGGCGGGCCCGTTCCACGTCCTGCGGGTAGCGGGCGTAGTGGGCCTCGGCCTTGCGCTGGATGCGGGGGTACGCGGCTCGGTAGACGTCCTCGGCGCCGGCGTCCAGGGAGGGCAGACCGCCGGTGACGAGCACCGTGCGCAGGCCCTCTGGCGCCGTGGAGAGATAGTGCGTGGCGCAGAATCCGCCGAAGCTCTGGCCGAGTACGGTCCACGGCGCGCCGCCGGTGAGCCGCGGCCGGATCGTCTCGCAGTCGCGCACGATGCTGTCGGCCCGGAAGTTCGCGAGATGGTCGGCCTGGGCCTGCGGTCCGCCCCGCAGCGACAGTGTCTGGCGGTTCAGCGGAGTGGAGCGGCCGGTACCACGCTGGTCGAGGAGCAGCACCCGGTACTCCTGCACGGCCCGTCCCAGCCACGCCTGTTTGCCGATGAAGCGGCGGGCACCGAAGCCGGGGCCGCCCTCCAGATAGACCAGCCAGGGCAGATCCGCGCCGGCCCGCCCGCTCGCGACGACTTCGCGGCCGTACAGCTCGAGCTGCTCCCCCGCCGGATCGGCGTGGTCGAGCGGGACGGTGAAGTGCCGGTCGGTGAGGATGATTCCCGGCTGGCGATAGCTGGTCACTGCTGCTCCTGCTCCTGTCTTTCAGTACGCCCCGCCCGGCCATGGGATCACATGGGCGGGCGGGGTACATACGGAGCCGGTGTCAGCTTGTCGGGAAGTCGTCCGGGGTCCTGGCCCGGTCGCGGACCCAGACACCGGCGGGCTTGAGCTGTCCGGTGCCGGTCCAGGGACCGTTCTTGTTGCAGGTTCCTTCCTTGAAGACAGCGCCGGAGCGTTCGTCGTCGGAGTAGTTCCAGTTGGACCAGCTGATCTTCTTGCTCGCCATCAGATCGATGTACTGCTGGGCCCTGGTGAAGTTGTTCCCGCCGTCGCCGGAGGCGGTCTGGGTGCCGAACTCGGTGACGAACATGGGGAGTCTGTCGGCGGCACGGGAGAGCGTATTGAGGTACTCGGTGCCGTGCGAGGCCGCGTAGAAGTGGAATGTGTACATGATGTTGGAGGCGTTGACCGGGTTGTTCACGATCTCGGTCTCGTCCGAGTCCTCGGAGACGCCGAGGGATGACCAGGCGCGGGTGCCGACCAGGATCGGGGTGTCCGGGTCGTTCTGCCGAATGACCGGAATGAGCTGCTCGGCGTAGCTCTTGATCTTCGACCAGCTCACACCGCTGGGCTCATTGGCGATCTCGTACAGGAGGTTGTTCTTGTTGGCGTGGCGCTGCGAGATCTCGGTGAAGAACGTCTTGGCGCGGGAGAGGTTCACATTCGGGTCGCCGGGGCTGAGCATGTGCCAGTCGACGATCGCGTACAGCCCGCGCACGGTGGCCTGCTCGATGATCGAGTGGACCAGGTCGGTGAACTTGCGCGGGTTGGTCTCGTAGCCGCCCTCCTGGATGTACATGGAGATGCGCAGGACGTCTGCGTTCCAGTCGGTGGCCAGGGCGTCGAGTGAGCCGGAGGTCACGCACTGGCTGTACCACTGCAGACCATGAGTGCTCATGCCGCGCAGCTGAACGGGTTTGCCGTACTGGTTGCAGAGCTTGGTGCCGCAGACCTTGAGCTGTCCGTTGATCGCGACGGGAGTCTTGCCGCCGGGGGCCGGTCCGCCCGTTTCGACAGCGAGATGGTCCACGTTGGGACCACCGTTGGCCGTGGTTGCGGTGGCCCGGATGATATTGGCGCCGGCCTTGAGGTCGACAGTGACGGTGGTCGTGACCCAGGAGGTCCAGGCGCCGGTGCCGGGGAAGGCGCGCTTCGCGGCGGCGACGGCGCCGTTGACGGTGATGTCCATCGGACGGTTGGCGGTGGTGCCGTTGGCGTAGCGGACAGTCAGCGAGGTGCTGCCGGCCTGGGCGGCGTCCACCGTCCACTCGACGTAACTGCCGGTGCTGTTGTTGTAGTTGACGAAGCCGGTGCCGGTGAAGCCGGCGTGATTGGACTCGACGACACCTTGCGAGATGACCGCGTTCTCGGCCTCGTGGGTGACGGCGGCAGTTGCCGGGGCCACGGACGCCGCAGGGGCGGCCGGGGCTGTGGGCGCTACGGTGAGGCCGAGGAGCAGGGCCGCGCCGAGGGTGCCGACGCCGCCGAGCGAGCGTAACCAGAACCGTGCCGGTCTCATGGGGGTCTCCCTTGCCTGGGCTGGTGGGGGCGGGACTGACTGCCGGACAGAACTGACCGGCGGTTGAAACTGACTGGCGGATACGACGGACCAACGGATTCGGCTGCCTGACGGACACGACTGGAAGGAAACTTTCCTAACCATCGGAATAGCAGCGTCCACCCCGCTCTGCAAGGGCCATGACAAGAAACGGCGGCGCGTGGGTGCCGTACGACTCGTACAGCCCTGCCCGTATGCGCTGCCGCCCGGCCGCTGTGCCGGGCCGCGGGCTCCGGCGAGCTCGATCACGGCCGGAGGCCTGCGGCCAGGGTGTATCGCACCCTGCGGGCGGATTCGGCTACGGGTTCGGCTTCGGTCGCGGCGGCGTCGGCTACGGTGCTGGTTGTGGTGATCAACGGAGGGGACACAGCAGAACCGGGAACCGCACTGCTCATCGCAGCCGCCCCGGTCGGCAAGGGCCGTCTCATCGACGCGAGTTCGGTGCTGCCCGCGCTCGCCGCCGTACCGCCCAGCGCGCTGACGGGCACACCGGCCGCGACCGTGATCGAGCTCGCCGATCCGCTCGACCCCCAGACCGTACTCACCCGGATCCGGGCCACCGCGACCGCGGAAGGGCCGCTGTCCCTGTACATCGCCGGGCAGCTGCAGCTGGACCGCAGGCAGCGGCTCCTGCATCTCGCGCTCGCCCGGACGACACCCACGACCATGCGCTACACGGCTCTTCCCTGGCACTGGCTCGCGGGCGAACTGGCCATCCGGCGTCCGGGCACCACGACCGTGGTCGTCGATCTGGTCGCCGATGCCCAGGCGTGGCAGCACATCGCGGCGCAAGGCCTCGCCCTCGGGCATGGCGTCCGTCTCTACGGCCGTATCGCGCCGGCGTCCCCACGCCGCGGGACCGCGGACCCCGCCTATCTGAAGGCGTGTGCGGCAATCTGGCGCAGCGGCGCACGGCCGGACCGTGCCACGCTGCACGAACAGGCTGCGGCGCGGGCCGGCGCCGACGACGCGCTGCTGCTCACGATCGGCACTCCTCCCCCCGCGGGCGTCCCGGCCGCGCGGGCCGCAGTGGCATCCGACCCGCATCCGGCGATTCTCGCCGCCGCGCAGGCCGGGCGGCACGCCGAGGCCGCGGCGGCGGCCGCGGCCTGGGAACAGCAGGAGCTACGGACCCACGGCCCCGGCTCGGTGCAGGCCATCCACTGGCTGGAGGTCCGGGCCGATCTCGCCCGGCTCGCCCGGGATCCCGGTCTCAGCTGCGATTTGTGGATGGCCGCCGCCGAAGCCCGGCTGACGCGTCGGCAGGCCCCGGACGATCCCGATGTCGAAGGGGCGGTCGACCGGGCCCACCACCAATGGGAACAGATCCGCGATCTGCCCCGGGCACGCTCACTCGCGCCGGCGCTCGTCAGGCTGCGCCAGGGTGTCCCGGGCCGTCAGCGCGGGGCACTGCAGGTGCTCCAGCGGCGCCTGGAGAGCCTGCACGCCGGCCAGGCGTAGCGAGCCCGGCGAGAGAACCGTCAGCGCCGGACCCTTGTGCCCCTCAGCGGCCATGCGGGCGAGCCCGGCGGCGAGGACGCAGCGCGTCTCGGCTCGGCCGGGTCGCTCGGAGTGCGGCTCTCCAGCAGCACGCCACGGCAGGGCGCGCGGCGCTCGGCCGTGGTGCGGTGTATTCAGGGTTCATGGGCTCTCGACGACTCCGTGGGGATGAGCGCTGGTCATGGAAGCAGGGGCATGCGCTGGTGGCGGTACCGCTCGCGCTGATCGCGATCGTGACGGTGGTCGACACCCTGGCTCCACCCGATGTCCACCTCGGCCCTTTCCTGGTCGCCGCTCCCGCTATCACGGCGTCTTTCGCGGGTCCTCGGACGACGGGCCTAGTCGGCGCGGTCGCCGTGCTGGCTCAGGCCGTGGTCGCGATGACGCGCACCAGCCTCACCGACCTGAACCACACCTTCCAGATCATCGCTCTGATCCTGATCTCGGTGTTCGTGACCTTCCTCGCCCATCTGCGGGAACGGCACGAGAAGGAACTGACCCAGCTGCGCTGGGTGGCCCAGGCGGCACAGGAAGTAGTGCTGCGGCCGCTTCCCCACCGGATCGGCTCGTTGCGCATCGCCTCCGTGTATCTGGCCGCCGAAGCCGAGGCGCAGATCGGCGGCGACCTGTATGCCGCCGCCCGCACAGCCCAGGGAACCAGGCTCATCATCGGTGACGTGCGGGGCAAGGGCCTGGAGGCCATCGGAGACGCCGCCCTCCTCCTCGGCGCCTTCCGGGCCGCCGCCCACCAGCAGGCCGACCTCCCGGTGTTGGTGGCCTATCTGGAGCGAACCGTCTCCTCGGACCTGACCGACCCCGGAGCCCCTGGAAGCGACATGGAGGATTACAGCGAAACATTCATCACCGCTGCTGTGCTCGACGTCCCCGACGACGAGTCGGCCCTGCACGTGATCAACTGCGGCCACCCTCCACCCCTGCTGCTGCGTGGTGGCCAGGTCACCCCGCTCGAAGTTCGCCACCCGGCACCGCCTCTGGGCCTCACCGAATTCGTGGAGTCCGCCTTCGCCGCCGAAGTCTTTGCCTTCGAGCTCGGCGACATCGTCCTGCTCTACACGGACGGTGTCATCGAGGCCCGCAACAAGGCCGGCACGTTCTACCCCCTGGCTGACCGGGTGACCGTCTGGTCCGGCGAGGGACCTCGCGCCCTCCTGAGTTACCTGTGCAACGACCTGCTCAGCCATGCGGGCGGATATCTGGACGACGACGCGGCCATGGTGGCGATCGAGCGTCTGCCTGCAGACATGAGCAGCAAAGGGGCACGTGACCACAGCAGCGAGCTGTAGGCGGCCATAACCGCGAATCCACGGCGGCCGCTTGTGCACGGGGCCGACGGCGTGCCCCGCACCGCGTTGGCCGGGCCGGGACGTGGGCGCGAGGCGGCGTCTGGACCTGCACGCCGACCCCAGAACCGGGGCCGGGCAATCGCGTTCGGCGACGGGCCGGTCTCACCGCTTCCCCGCAGCCGTACACGCGCCTACCGCCGGGCGGCGGCGGGGGTGCGGGAGGCTCGGCAAGCCGTTGGAGCGCCGGGGCGTCGCGGGCTGGAGGCGGATGACGGCCCTGAGGCCGCCGCCCGGGGCGGGGAGGAGCAGAGCCTCGCCGCCACTGGCCAGGGTGAGGCGCTGAACGAGGGCGAGGCCGAGGCCGGTGCCGCCCTTGGGGGCGTCGGGGGCGCGCCAGAAGCGGTCGAACGCGCGGCTGCGTTGCTCGGCGGTCATACCTGGACCCTGGTCTTCGACGTGCAGCTCCGCCGCGGTGGCCGAGAGCCACCGGGAGACGGTCACCACGCTGCGCGTGGGGGCGACGCGCAGGGCGTTGGAGAGCAGGTTGTCCAGAATCTGCTCAAGGGCGCCAGGCACCGCGAGGGCGGTGCCGACCGGATTGCCTTTGAGGACGAGGCGGACGCCCGCCCGGGCGTACAGCCCGGACCAGGCGAGGGTGCGGTCCTGCAGTACCCGGTCCAGGTCGACGGGTTCAGGCGTGAGCGCGGTCTCCTCCATCCGGGCAAAGGCGAGGAGGCCCTCGACCATTCTGGCCAGCCTGTCGGTTTCGGTCATCGCCGCGTTCAGGTTGCCCCGCATGTGGGGCGGGATGCCGGGTTCCATGTTGTCCAGGCGCAGCCGCAGCGCGGCCAGCGGGGTCTTCAACTGGTGAGACGCCTCGCCCGCGAAGGCGCTCTGTGCAGCGAGCAGATGCTCCAGTAGGGCGGCCGTGCGGTTGAAAGTGGCAGCCAGGCTGCGTACTTCGGGCGGTCCTGTGGTGACGGAGGCCGGGGTGGAGAGGCTGCCGCCGGCCAAGGTGCGGGCGGCGCGCTCCAGTTCGAGGATCGGGCGGCCAATCCAGCGGGCCAGCGCGAAGGCGGCCATGGTTACAACGGCCAGCACTCCGAACCCGCCAAGTCCCAGCACAAGCCACACCCGGTGGACGTTGTTCGCGATCGCGTCCGTGGGGACAGTGAGGCGTACGGCGCCGTGAAGCGTCGCACCGTGCCGTACCGGAACGGCGACCGAGAGCCACTGGACGCCGCCGATGGTGGAGGTGCGTACGTTGGCTCCGTCACCACCGAGCAGCGCGGCAGCGATCTCCGGGTGCTGGGCGAGTCCGGCCTGCTGGTCGCGGCTGAGCGGGTGCGAGGTGGCGAGCAGGGTGCCACTGCTGTCCACAACCAGGACTCGGCCACCGATGCGTTCTGCGCAGACGCCGACCCGTTCGGCGAGTTCCTTGGGACGGCCGTAGGTGAGGGAGAGGGCAGCGTAGTCGGCAACCGATTCCGCTTCTTCCGTGGCGGCGTTGGTGGCGCGCTCACGCTCGGCCCGGGTGTAGACGTAGCCAAGTGGGAACTCCAGGCAGATGAGGACGAGGGCCGCGAGGGTCAGATAACTGAGCAGCAGTCGGCGTGTCATCGGGGCTGTGATTCCGGGTGGTTGGTGTCGGTGCGGGGGCGTACGGCGAGGCGCAGGCCCACCCCGCGCAAGGTCTGGATCCAGGCCGGGTCACCCAACTTGCGCCGCAACGTGGCGACATGGACGTCCAGGGTCTTCGTGGGGCCGTGGAAGTGCAGATCCCAGACCCGGTCAAGGATCTCCTGGCGCGAGTAGACCGCCCCGGGGTCCTCGGCCAGGAGGGCCAGCAGATCGAACTCCTTGGGGGTGAGGATGATCGGCCTTTCCCCGATCCAGACCTCGCGGGTGCGGCGGTCGACAACCAGCGCCCCGGTCGGGGAGGACTGCGGCGCTATGCGTCCGGGTACGGGCGAGGGTTCGGGGTCCTGCCACGCAGATGCCCCCAACCCCCAGTCGGATGCTGTAGCGGGCGGGGTCGCCACAGCCGCCCGCGGTAAGGCCCCGGCGCCGTTGGCGGCTTCCGCGGCAGGCGCGGCACCCGACCATGCTGCGGTGCGGCGGGTCACGGCCCGGATGCGTGCGATCAACTCCCGGATGCTGACTGGTTTCGCCAGGTAGTCGTCGGCGCCCAGCTCCAGGCCCAGCACCCGGTCGGCCTCCGTTCCTCGTGCGGTGAGCATGATGATCGGCACGTCGGAGACCTGGCGGATGCCGCGGCAGACGTCGATGCCATCCATATCGGGCAGCCCCAGATCAAGCAGGACGATGTCGCCGTACGGGCCTTGCAGCCCGGCGGCGCCCGTGGACACGTGGCTCACCGTCAGGCCGTAGCGGCCGAGGCCCTCCACAAGGGGTTCGGCGATCGTCTCGTCGTCCTCGATGAGCAAGGCCCGCAGGGTCATTGAGTTCCGTCTTCCCGTGAATGCAGAGTAAATCCTGAGTAAATCCTCACAACATGAATTCCCGATAGTCCGCACCCGGGACGATCACCGTACATTGATTGAAATCGACGGCACCCGCGTCCACGGACATTGGGAGACAGGTCACAGCGTCCTGCCCGATTCTGACGTGGCTCTAGTGTTCCTCTAACCTTCGCCTTGCATCACCCTCTCTACGGTGTTGAGCCAGGTCCAGGCCATGACCACCCACTGGGGAGGCACCATGAAGGCTCTGCTCGAGCGCGCCCGGTCGTTCCGACGCCGGGTTGATTTCGAAAGCCACACATATCGGAAACTCGCCGAGGGGCAATTTCCGCAGGCACTCTTCATCGCCTGTTCTGATTCCCGCGTCATACCCGCGTTGATCACGGGTGCACGGCCCGGTGAAGTCTTCGAAATACGCAATGCCGGCAACATCGTGCCGCCTTTCGGACAGCATCTCGTGTCCGGCGAGGCCGCCACGGTCGAGTACGCGCTGGAGGTGCTGGACGTCCGTGACATCGTCGTCTGCGGGCACTCGCACTGCGGCGCGATGGGCGCGCTGTCCTCCGGCAACGACTTCTCCACACTGCCTCGCGTGGGGGCTTGGCTGGAGGTCGCCAGGCCGGGGCTGGCTCCCGTGCTGGACCGCGAGCCGGCCGGTTCGGTCAACTCCTCCGGCGAGAGCGAAGCCGCACGCCTGACAGAACTGGCACAGCTCAACGTGCGGGTACAGCTGACTGCGCTGCGGGAGTACCCGGCGACCCGGCGACGGCTGGCGCAAGGCATGCTGCGGCTGCACGGCTGGTACTACGAGGTGGACACGGGCGAGCTCTGGGAACTGAGCGAGGACGGCAACACCTTCCGGGTGCACGCATGCTGAGCCCCGGTCAGGAACAGGATTCCGGGTACGGCCAGGGCCACGGCAGCAAGCGGCGCCAGGGCAGGGCCCCAGGCGGCCGGCACCGGGCCCAGCGCTCCGTGCGCGGACCGAGTCCTACGCAGGCGATGCCGTCCACACCCGACATCGCAGGGCCGTCTCGGTACGACGCCAACGGTTCGTACGACGCCGACGGTTCGTACGACGCCAACGGTTCGTACGACGCGTACGGCGATGCGCCCCCCTCGCACGGAACACCACCCCCACAACCACCGCCGCCGTCACGACGACCGCAGCCGCCCGGCGGGAATAAGGGCAGGACTCTTCAGAAGGTGGATCTCGCCACCGAGATCACCGCCTCCTTCGTCGTCTTTCTCGTCGCCCTCCCCCTGTGCATCGGCGTGGCCGTGGCCTCTGGCGCGCCGCCCGAACTGGGCATCATTTCCGGGGTCGTCGGCGGCCTGGTGGTCGGTATGGCGCGCGGCAGCACCCTTCAGGTGAGCGGCCCCGCGGCCGGTCTGGCGGCACTGGTCGCGGAGGCGGTGGTGGAGCACGGCCTGGCCACGCTCGGGGTGATCGTGCTGGCGTCCGGGGTACTGCAGATCGGGCTCGGGCTGATCCGGCTGGGCCGGATGTTCCAGGCGATTTCCATAGCCGTGGTGCAGGGCATGCTGGCCGGGATCGGGCTGCCGCTGATGTTCAGCCAGGCGTATCCGCTGGCCGACGCCAAGGCCATCGGCAAGCCGGTCGAAAACATGCTGGGCATTCCGGAGTTGATCGCCAACACCACGGCCGATCCGCAGAAGTCGATCGCGGCCGGGCTCGGTCTGGCCACCGTCGTGCTGAGCTTCCTGTGGAAGAAGTTGCCGGGTCCGGTGAGGAAGGTGCCGCCCGCACTGGTTGCGGTGGCGGGCGGTATGGCGGTGGCCTCGCTGCCGGGGGTCCGGATCGCCACGCTTCAGGTCGGCAACCTGCTGGCATCCGTACATTTCCCGGGACCGACGCAGTTCGCAGCGTTGGCCAGTGGCTCGGTACTGACCACAGTGGTCACTTTCACCATCATCGCCTCGGCGGAGAGCCTGTTCACCGCAGCTGCCGTGGACCGCATGCACTCCGGCGAACGCACCCGCTACAACTCCGAGTTGATCGCCCAGGGGGCCGGCAACGCCCTCTGCGGCTTCCTCGGCGCGCTGCCGATGACTGCGGTTGTCGCACGCAGCTCGGCCAATGTGCAGGCAGGCGCCAGGACCAGGCTGTCCCGCACGCTGCACGGCCTGTGGCTGCTCGCGTTCGCCCTGCTGCTGCCGAGTGTGCTGGCTCTCATCCCGATCTCCGTACTGGCCGGTGTGCTGGTGCACAGCGGCTGGAAGTTGTTCGCACCGGAGGAATTCCCGAAGATGTGGCGGCAGGACCGCGGCGAGCTCGTGGTGATGACCCTCACCACGGTCGCGATCGTCGCCACCGCTCTGCTCGAAGGCGTCCTGGTGGGTCTGGCGGCGGGCATTGTGCTGGCCGCGCTGCGGATGTCACAGACGTCGGTACGCACCAGCGTGGAGGGTGACACCGCGAAGTTGGTCATGGCGGGCAATATGACCTTCCTGCGGCTGCCGAAGCTGATCGACGCGTTGGAGGCGGTCGCCGCCGCCGGGAAGCCGAGGGTACGGCTCGATCTGACCGCCGTGGCGCACTGGGACCACGCCTGTCGCAGCCAGGTGGACGAGTTCGTGGCACAGCACCGAGGTTCGGACGTACGCGTGGAGCTGCTGCGCCCGGACACACCGAACGCGGCGGACTCGGCCGTCTCGGCGGAGGGATACGGGTCCCGGGTGCGAATGCGCTGACCGGGTCGCCCCAGCCGAAGGCGGGCCGTCACCGGAGGCTGGGGGCTCCAGCACCACCGCAGCACAGGAATGTCGCGCAAGCTCCCTGGCCTCGATTCAGCTTGCGTCGCCGGGCTGCCGTCCTCCGGGACGAGCCGGCGTCGCGGCAGCGTGGCCGCAGCTGATCGTCAAGGGGCAAGCGGGTCCCCCTTGACGGGGCGTCAGGCGTCCAGGACCGCCTCCGAAAAGGGCCATTCGACTCTCACCCGTACGGGCTAGCAACCGTCGGGAAGCCCTTGTCTCCGTTGGGCTGTCCCCACGTCGGAGTTGCGTGGCCACGGGAGCCATGAGTCGGTTGGAGTCGTGTTCTGCCAGATCTCACCATCAGGAGGAGACATGAGCACTGCGCAGAAGGGCCAATCGGCCGAGCGGTTGTCCGTCGTGTACGCGGTCCACGTCATCGAGGGCGGCGAGCAAGGGTTTCTGGACGTGTACGAGCGAATACGCAAGTCCGTCGCCCGCGTCCCCGGACATCTCATCGACCGACTGGGGGAACCGCTCGACGGCTCCCGCCAGTGGGTGATCACCAGCGAGTGGGAGACACCCGAGCACTTCTTCGCCTGGCAGCAGGGCGAGGACCACCGCGTACTGGTGGCTCCGCTGCGCGAGTGGGTCGACGAGACCCAGTCGCTGCGGTTCCGGGTCATCCAGGAGACCGTGGGAGGGAAGGCATGAAGCGCCCCGACGGCCCTGTCGCCGTCCTCGGTCTCGGCACGATGGGAACCGGCCTGGCCACCCGCCTTCTTGACCAGGGCATTCAGGTACGGGTCTGGAACCGCACTGCGGAGCGGACCGCGCCGCTCGCCCGGGCCGGCGCCTTCGCCGCAGCCCATCCGGCCGATGCCGTCGAGGGCACGAGCGCTGCCATCTGCACCGTGTCCGACGGCGAAGCCCTCGGAGCCGTGCTGCGGGGACCGGACGGGGTCCTGGCCGGGGGCCCGTACCCCGGCGCCCTGGTCTGCGCCAGCACAGTCGCCCCCGACGAGGTCGTCCGCCTCACCGGGGACACGCACTCCGTTCTGGACGTCGGCATGCTCGGCAACCGGGAGCACGCCCGCACCGGCGAGCTGCGCCTCTTCGTCGGCGGCGAGGAGCGGGTCTTCACCTCGGGACGGCCGCTGCTCGAACTGCTGGGCAAGGAGGTCGTCCACCTCGGCGAACTCGGTTCCGGCATGCGGATGAAGCTGCTCCTCAACCTGCTGATGGGGATCGAGGTGCAGGCTCTGGCCGAGGCCGTCGAGTTGGCGGCCGCCGCCGGACTCGACCGGAAGCTCGTCCTCAGCACGATCGCCGGCAGCGGCTTCGCCTCGCCGGTCATGGCGTTCAAGTCGAAACGCCTGGCAGCCGGGCGCTTCGACAAGCCCGACTTCCGGCTGCGCCTGATGGCCAAGGACCTCATGCTCGTCGCGGACCAGGCCGCGGCGGCCGGACTGCGGCTTCCGCTCGCCGCCGCAGCCGCGGAGACCCACGTCCGCGCCACCGAGCAGGGACGCGGCGACGAGGACTGCGTCGCGGTCGCCCACGCACTCACACCGAACCCGGGACCTCGCACATGATCATCGACATTCACGGACATCTGTCCCCACCGGAGGCAGCCCGACGCTTCCCCATGCCCCCCAGCCTGACCGACGTCGACGGGATGCTCGCCGCCCGCGCCGAGGCGGGGATCGACCTCACCATCATCGGCAGTCCGGTCGGCGCCGGAGCGATGGCGCGAGTCCCGGGCGTCGACAACTACGCGCAACCACGGGACCGGCTGCGCGGCTTCCACGACTGGATGTCGGGCCTGATCGGATCCTTCCCCGACCAGTTGCGCGGGTATGTCTACGCCAACCCGTTCGGCGACGACGATCACCTGGATGGGGTACGCGAGACGCTGGCGGACCCCGCCTTCGTCGGCCTGATCACCACATCCAGTGTCCACGGCGAGCTGCTCGGCTCGCCGCGAGCCGACTCCTTCTTCGCGCTGGCCGCCGAGACGGGAGTGCCGGTCCTGGTGCACGCCCCGGCCGAACCGATCGGCACGGAACGGGTCGACGACTTCGGGTTCGTCGAGCAGATCGGCCGGTTCGGCGACGTCTCGATGGGCATGGCCATGATCGCGTTCGCGGGGTGGCTGGACAAGTACCCCGGCCTGCGACTGATCGGTGCCACCGGCGGCGGCGCGCTGGCACTGCTGTCGGAACGCCTGCAGACAGCGGCGCGTCCCCGGCACTGGGGCGGGGGCCCGCCGGCGGGGCAGCCCTCCGCCCCGACGCCGCCCTCCGCCCCGCCGGCGGCCGACCCGGGCGCTGCGCTACAGCGCATGTATGTCGACACCAGCACGTTCAGCCCGGCGCACCTGGGCCTCAACGCGGAGGTACTGGGGCCGGAGCGGATGCTGTTCGGCACTGACTCGCCGCCGATGTCCGTGCCCCTGGAGGAGTTCATGCGCATGATCGAGAAGCTGCCGATCGACAAGACGTCGCAGCAGCTCATCCTCGGCGGCAACGCCGAGGCCATCTTCGACCTCAGGAGCCGTCCGTGACCACAGTGGATGACCCAGCCACCGCAGCCGAGCGGTGCACCCCCGAGTTCCGCCGGAACCCGCACCCCGTCTACGCGAACCTCAGGGAAACGGCGCCTGTCTGCCCCATGCGGCCGCCGCACGGGATCGACACGTACCTGATCACGCGGTACCAGGACGCGCGGGCCGCCCTGGCGGATCCGCGACTGAGCAAGGACATGTACGGAGCCATGGACGCCTACCGAAGGATCTTCGGTGACTCGTCCGTGGCACTGGACGATCACATGCTCAACGCCGACCCGCCCAAGCACACCCGGCTGCGCAAGCTCGTCAACTCCGAGTTCACCCCGCGCCGTGTGGAGTCGCTGCGGCCGCAGATCCAGGACATCGTCGAGACGCTGCTGGACGGATGCTCGACCCGGGAACCGGTCGACCTGCTGCCCGCGTTCGCCTTCCCGCTGCCGATCACCGTGATCTGCGAACTGCTCGGCGTGCCGCCGGACGAGCGGTCGCAGGTGCAGACCTGGTCGACCACGGTGGCGCACACCGGGTTCAGCAAGGAATCCAAGCAGGCCCAGCAGAAGGCTGAGGAGAGTCTGCACGCGTACTTCGCGGATCTCCTCACACGCAAGCGCAGCCGCCCGGGCGACGACCTGCTCAGCGCGCTCACCGCAGCCCGGGACACAGACGGCGGGCTCACCGAGCAGGAGCTGATCTCGACAGCGTTTCTGCTGATGTTCGCGGGTCACAAGACGACCGCCTACCTCATCGGCAACGCCGTCTACCATCTCCTCACCCATCCCGCACAGCTCCGCGCCGTGCAGGAGAACCCTGAGCTGGTCGGCCAGGCGGTGGAGGAGTTGGTGCGCTACGACGGCTCGGTGGAGAGCGCGACGTTCCGCTTCGCGACCGAGGATGTAGAGATCGCCGGAACGCGGATCCCGAAGGGCGCCCTGGTTCAGATCGCGCTCAGTTCGGCCAACCGCGACCCGCTGAAGTTCGACTCCCCGGACCAGTTCGATGTGACGCGATCGGAGAACGCGCAAAGTGCCCATCTGGGGTTCGGGCACGGCATTCACTACTGCCTGGGAGCGCCGTTGGCCAGACTGGAGATGCAACTCGCTCTCACCGGTCTGTTCAGCCGTTTCCCGCGGGTGGCTCTGGCCGACCCCGCGCGTGAGGCGCCCTGGATGGTGGTTCCGTTCCCGGCCTTCCGCGGCCTCGCGGAGCTGCCCGTCGTGCTGGAACCAGCTGTGTTGTGACCGACAGTGGGGGGGATGTCGGCATCCTCGTGCCGTCGCCGAGGGATCCGTTGTGACGCCTGCGGGTCAGCGCTCCAGGACCGGCCCCTCCGTGTCCAGGGCCGAGCCCGTCTGGTCGGCGAGGGTCACGGCGACGAGCCGTGCCTGCCGGGAAGGGACGGCACCGGGGCGGGGCTGAAGCATGAACCGGCCGCGGTAGTGGCCGCCTGCGAGGGCCCGGAGCTCGATCTCGCCGTCCGGCCAGCCGCGCCGCTCGACGTCCCAGCGCCTGCGCGCCACGAACACATCGCCGTCCTGTTCCAGCCGCGGCGGCCGCCCGAGCAGACTGCCGTACTCGAAACGGCAGTCCCGCAGCTCCAGTACGTCGATGAGCTGCCGCCGGACATGGTCGACGACCTTGTCGGAGGAACCGGTGGCCTGGACGAGCTGCGCGGTCTCGTGGATCCGGGCGAGATACCCGGCGTCGGTCACCGTGATCACCTGCAGTCGCCGGGCCCGGGCCGCCAGCTGCGACACAACGAGGCCCACGATCAGCAGCAGGACAGCCGTCTCGATGTCGTCGGCATCATTGATGGTGAATGTCTGGTAGGGCTGGGTGAGGAAGAAGTCGAACCAGACGGCGCACGACAGCGCCGCAAGGGCTCCCGCCATGCGGTTCCCGATCGCGGCGACGGCCACGACGACCACGACGAGAATCAGTGCCGAGGTCGCGTGCGTCAGGTCCGTACGGAACGGCACCAGCAGGGCCGCCACCGCCGGCGGGGCGATCACGGCGGCCGCAACCGCGCCCGAGTCACGAAGCGGATTTCTCATGGCCCACCTCGCGCGTGATGCTGCGCCGCATGGCTCTGCGCCTCATGGTCCAGAACTTCCTGGGAGATCAGCGCCGCCATGCGGTACCCGTGCAGGCCCACAGCGATGATGAGACCGATCACGTTCTCTGCGCTCACAAGGCCAGAGTCCGCCCCGGAGCCCCGCCCGGCCACCGGACCCACGGACCTTGACGGGTCTCTGACACGCGGCCGCCACGACGGCGCCGCGCAGAATGCGCTGGTACAGATGAGTGGGCTCAGCCTCAGGGATGCGCGCGGCGGTCCACGCGGCGGGCTCGGCCGCGGCCAACTCCCGTACGTACGCGGCGACCGGGCGGCCAAGCGTGCGGCGGTCCGACGCCCGGGGCCAGTGCCGCGCCGAGGCTGAGCCAGGCCAGGGCGAACAGCCATCCGCCGAGGACGTCGCTGGGCCAGTGCACCCCGAGGTAGATGCGGCTCAGCCCGACGGCGACGGCCCAGCCCATGAGGAGCACGCAGCTGGTGCGCGCGAGGGCGGGGCGGGCTCTACGAGCGATGGCCCAGGCCAGCAGCCCTGCCATGAGCGCGGCGGTGGTGGCGTGGCCGGAGGGGAAGGCGAAACTGGAAGCGTGCGTGGCCCAGTCTGCGGCAGCGGGCCGGGGTCGCCCGATCAGGTGGAGGAGGCCGGAGCGGACGGCTTGGCCAAGGGCGAGGAATCCGATCGCGCCGGCCGCCATGTATATGCGCCGGCGTGTGTCGCGTCCCGCTATGAGTCCTGCGGTCGCTGCGCACGCATACGGGAAGGCGCCGGTGCCGGTCGCGGTCATGCCCCGTGCGAGGGCGACAGCGATTGCGGGGCGGTGGTGTACGGACCAGACGTGCATGCTCTGGTCCACAGGCAACGGCAGACCGTGGTGGAGTGTGACGAGCGTGGCCAGCACTGCGAAGAGTGCCGCGCACAGCACCGCGATGCCCAGCACGGCTGTGCTGCGGTTGCGCTTGGCCGTCGGGGCTGTTTCGTTCATCGCGGTGCTACCAGTGGGCGCATTGGGGTGTCGCGGAGGCGGTCGACGAGTGGGGCGGTGCGCCGCGCTGCCAGTGTCAGTGGCCAGGCGACGGCCGCTCCGACGATCAGGCCGACGATGACGTCGTGGGGGTAGTGGGCTCCTACCCACACACGGGAGAATGCCATCAGCAAGGCCGCGGGGACAGCGATGGCTCCGAGGCGGCGGTGGGTGAACCAGATGGCTACGGCTGCCGCGGCGGCGATGGCGGCGTGGTTGCTGGGGAAGGACCAGTCACCCATGGGAGGGCACGCCTCCAGTGTGACGGTGTGCAGGGTCCGGCAGGGCCGCTGCTCGCTCACCAGCGACTTGATCATGGTGTCGGCGATGAACGCTGCGACCACGATGAGGGGGGCTGCCAGCGCCATGGCGGTCCGCGGCGAGGCACCGGGCCGTACGCGCCACCAGGCCGCCAGCATGAGCACGGCGAACAGCGCGAGGCCGTAGGTGGACCAGGCGGAGAGCACCGAGTCCAGCCAGGCAGGTGCGTTCCCGGCGACAGTGATGATGGACACGTATGGCCCGCCGTCGAGAGAGCTTCCGTCCATGGCGAGCGGCCTCAACGCGAACCACCCTCGGATGCGCGGTGGGAGCGGGCCCGCAGCACTTCTACGGCCGGCGGGACCAGGGAGACCATCACGACCACGGCCACCATGGGCAATAGGTAGCGGTCGACGTTGGGGACGGAGGAACCAAGCGCGTATCCATGGTGGGCTGCTCCCATAATGGTCGGCAGGGCCGGTCGGAGTGACGGCCCGATTGACTACAGCGATGTAGACGGTCTACGTCACTGTAGACGAAGGATGCGGGAGGAGCGTTCCCATGAGTGACAAGATCACGGATCGGCGACTCGCCGGCGAGCTGGAATCCGGTGTGCTGGCGACCCTCTGGGCCGCCGAAGGCCCGCTGACCCCTGCCCAGGTGCAGAGCGCGCTGGGCGGGTCACTCGCGCGGACGACCGTCACGACGATCCTGTCCCGCCTCTACGAGAAGGGCACCGTGACCCGTATCCGCTCCGGCCGCGGATACGCCTACACGCCGACCGAGGACGCCGCCGGTCTGACCGCCCGGCGTATGCATTCGGAGCTGGCCAAGGACGACGACCGAAACGCCGTGCTGACGCGCTTCGTCTCCCAGCTCAGCGACGACGACGAACAGCTGCTGCGCTCCCTCCTGGACGAGGGCGACGCATGATCTACATGGTGTGGGTGCCGCTGCTCGTGCCGTTCCTCGCGGGCCCTGCAGGCCGGCGACTCGTCTCCTGCCTTCCCCCGAGGCCGGCTGCCTGGCTGCTCACCATCACAGCGGCGGGCCTTGCCGTGAGCAGTACGGCCGCTCTCGCCCTGCTCGTCGTCCCCGGCGCCACCCATGTGCACGCCGTTGCCGCTCTCGGCGAACTGCTCACCCCCCTTTCGACCGGCTCACCCGACGCGGTCGTGGCCGTGGCGACGGCGGCTGCGGCTCTCCTGCTGTGGTGCGTCACCGTGCTGGCCCGCCGGCTGCACCGACGCAGGACTCAACTGCATCAGGCGAGGCGGCTGGCAGCCCGCGCGGACGGTGAACTGGTCGTACTGAAGGACGACAGCCCGGACGCGTACGCACTGCCCGGACGCCCCGGCAAGGTCGTGGTGACCTCCGGCATGCTGCGAGCCCTCTCCGCCGCCGAACGGGAGGCTCTCTTCGCACACGAACGCGCCCACCTGACCGGCCGTCACCACCTCTTCCTCACCGTGGTGGAAATGGCCGGCCTGTGCCATCCCGGCCTGCGTGCCCTGCGCGAACCCCTCAGCTACGCGCTGGAGCGCAGCGCCGACGAAACCGCCGCCCAGGCCGTCGGTGACCGCCACCTCGCAGCCCGGGCCATCGGCAGAGCCGCCCTGGCCGCCCGCGCCACCCGGCCACCCGCGGCGGGACGCCCCGATTTCGCGCTGGCTGCCACGACGGGCCCCGTCCCACGCCGCGTTGCCGCCCTGCTGAACAGCGGTGCGCCGACGCCCGGTCGGCGGAGGACCAGCCATGCCGTTGCCGCTGCCCTGATCGCGTGCCTCGCGCTCTCGGCCGGTGCGGCGCTGGAAGCCGCCGGCGACCTGCATGCCGGCATCGAACACGCCCAGGGCGAAACCCCCCACGACTGAACGCGGACCTGGTCGCCCGGTTCGCGGACGACGTCGTGGACCTGACCCGAGGGCCGGCCGCGCCGCCACCGGCCCCCGCACAGCCGACCGGGCCCTTCCCGAAGGCGGTCCGACGCTCGAAGTGTCCGGCCTGCAAGCGGAGTTCGTGCAGCGCGGCCGTCGTGTCCCTGTCCTCCATGACATCGACCTCGCTGTGACCGGCGGATCCAGCACGGGCATCGTCGGTGCCTCCGTCTGAGGGAAGACGACTCCGGTGCGCGCCATCGTCGGACTCCACCGCCCCAGCGGCGGCACGGTCACTCTCGACGGAGTACGCCTCACCCCCCTCGGCCCACGGCCGGACCCGCGAACAACGCCGCCGCGTCCAACTCGCGCCGCAGGAACCGCTGGGCACCCTCAACACGGCAGGCGTCCCGGTACGACAGTGAACGGTCGGCAGCTCGTACGGCACGTTCACTCGTGGTCGTGTGAACAGCTCCGCGGGTTCCCCCGGCGAGCCGGGAGAAACGTCACGTGCGAGCCGGCCGTGGTACCGGGAATCCGACGCTCGTCGCCATGCCAGCATGACACCCATGGGCCGAGCGGACTGCCCCCGCCCTGGCACGGTTTCCCTCCGCCCCGCCCTGTGACACCGGCGCGGGCCCGTCTCTGGAGCGGCGATGGCAGACCAGCAACACTCCCTTGCCCGTACGTACGCCGCCTTGCGCCGGTGGGCGCCGCCACCCGCGCCGACCGGGTTCCTGGTGCTGCTTGTGGTGATGTTCGCGCTCTCGTACGGGGTCGGTTCAGCCGTCGGTCCGGTCGCACCCGGCATGCACTCCACCAGCACCGGTTCCGACGGTGGCTCCGAACCGCACGGGGACGGTGGCATGGGTGACATGCACTCGGGCGGTGAACGATGACGGTGGAACCGGCGAGCGCGCTGGTCACCACTGATCTGATCGTCGGCGGCATGACCTGCGCGGCCTGCGTGAACCGAGTGGAGAAACGACTGGCCAAGCTCGACGGGGTGACTGCCACGGTGAACCTCGCCACGGGGCAGGCCAGGGTGAGCCACCCCTCGGACGTCACCGCGGGAGACCTCGTCGCTGCTGTCGAACGCGCGGGCTGCACCGCCGAACTGCCCCTGCCGCCCGAGCCGCAGGAAGACACCCGGCCGTCGGAGCCGGAGGAGGGCGAGCCGCGCGGGGAACGCGAGCGGCTGCTGATCACGGCGCTGCTCTGCGTGCCGGTCCTCGTGCTGTCCATGGTGCCCTCCCTGCAGTTCCGCAACTGGCAGTGGCTGTGTCTCATGCTGACCGGCCCGGTGGTCGTCTGGAGCGCCTGGCCGTTCCACGTGCGCGCGATGCGGGGAGTGCGGCACTCGGCGGCCACCATGGACACCCTGGTCTCGCTCGGTGTCGTCGCATCGTTCTCCTGGTCCGTGTATGCGCTCTTCCTCGGCGGCGCGGGCGATCCGGGCATGCGCATGCCGTTCACTCTGCTTCCCTCGGTGGGCGGAGATGCCGCACACGTCTACCTGGAGGCAGCGGTCGGTGTGCCGTTGTCCGTCCTGACCGGCCGTTTCTTGGAAGCGCGTGCCCGGCACGGGACCGGTGAGGCATTGCGTTCATTGGCCGGGCTGGCCGCCAAGGACGTGACCGTTCGGGAGAACGGACAGGAGCGGCGGATCCCGATCGAACGGCTGAGGGTGGGCCAGGAGTTCACCGTCCGTCCGGGTGAACGGGTCGCCACCGACGGTGTGGTGGTATCCGGGAGTTCCGCCCTGGATCTCTCCCTGGTCACTGGGGAGAGCGAGCCCGTCGAAGTCGGTCCTGACCAGACAGTGGTCGGGGGCGCAGTCAACGCCGGGGGTCTGCTCGTCGTGCGGGCCACGGCGGTCGGCGCGGACACCCAACTCGCCTTGATCACACGGATGGTGACCGAAGCTCAGGCGGGGAAGGCTCGTGCCCAGCGTCTGGCGGACAGGGTGGCAGGCGTCTTCGTCCCGGTCGTTCTGGCGTTGGCTGTCACTGTCCTCGGCTTCTGGCTCGGTGCCGGAGCAGACCCGCAGGCAGCCGTCACCGCGTGCGTGGCGATCCTGGTCGTTGCCTGCCCCTGCGCGCTGGGCCTGGCGACCCCTACCGCCCTGTTGGCCGCCGCCGGCCGCGGCGCCCAGCTCGGCGTCCTGGTCAGCGGACCTCAGGCACTGGAAGCACTGCGCCACATCGACACCGTCGTCCTGGACAAGACCGGCACCCTCACGACCGGGCACATGACCGTCGCTCAGGTCACGCCGGTCACCGGTGGAATCGGCCGGGAGGCTGCGCTCAGGCTGGCCGGCGCGGCGGAGCAGGGTTCTGAACACCCGCTGGGCCGCGCCCTCACCGCGTACGCGCAGCGGGCACTGCCCGAACGTCCCTTGCCCGAAGTGACCGGCTTCCGGGCCACCCCGGGGGCCGGGGTCACCGGTCTCGTCGACGGCCTCCGTGTCGAGGTATGTGCTCCCGGCGACGACCTTCCCGAGTCGCTGGCACAGGCGTTGGCCGGTGCCGAGACTTCCGCGCTCACCCCGGTCCTGCTGCGGGTGGACGGTGTCGACGAGGCCCTCATCGCCCTGGGCGATGTCTTGCGGCCCGGGAGCTACCGGGCCGTGGACCGCCTGAGGCGGCTGGGAGTGGAACCGGTCCTGGCCACGGGCGACCGTGAAGCCGCCGCAAGTGCTGTCGCCGCTGAACTCGGCATCACACAAGTGCACGCCCGCTGTACCTCCGAGGGCAAGGCAGACCTGGTGCGGCAGTTGAAGAATGAGGACCGTCAGATCGGCGTCATCGGTGATGGCGTGAACGATGCCGACGCGCTGGCCGGCGCCGATCTCGGGATCGCTATGGGCACCGGCACCGACGTGGCCGTCGGAGCCGCCGATGTGACCCTGGTGCGCGGCGACATCGAGGCTGTCGCCGACGCGGTCCGGCTCGCCCGGCGCACCCTGGGGACGATTCGCGTCAATCTCGTCTGGGCGTTCGGGTACAACGTGGTCACCGTGCCGCTGGCCGCAGTCGGCTGGCTCAACCCGATGGTCGCCGCCGCCGCGATGTCCGCCAGCTCGCTCCTGGTGGTGGGCAACAGCCTGCGCCTGCGGGCCTGGCAGCCTTCGCCACCTCGTCCCACGCGGTCCGGAACGCGTCGCCTCCGAGGAGGTGTTCAGCGATGACGGATCCCGACCGGGGGCCCGCGGCTGAAGGCTGGAGGCCGAGTCGTCGGCGTCTGCGCGACGGACTCTTCGCCGCGCTCGCCCCGGTGGCCGCCTGCGCGGTGGCCCTGGGCGGGCTGACGACCTGGGCCAAGGCCGGGGCCGCCGGCAGCCCGCCACAGATCAAGGTCGGCGACGGGCGTGTCTTCCTGCCCTACGGCGACAACGAGGACACCGCGGCGTTCTTCCGGATCGCCAACAGCGGTGGGGCCGCTGACCAACTGGTCTCCGTGACGTCACCCGCCGTCGAGAGTGCCATGCTGAGCCGGCACGAAAGTGCCGACAGCGGAGCCGGTTTCATGCGCATGGTCGACTCTGCGGAAATCCCGGCGGGCGACACCGTGGTCATGTCACCGAGCGGCCTGGACGTGATGGTGAAGATGAAGGCTCCCTGGCAAGTGGGCGATACGATCCCGTTCGTTCTGCACTTCCGCCACGGCGGACCGGTCGACACCGTCGTGGTCGTGGTCCGGCCCGGCAGCTGAGTCAGCCCCCGGACCGGGCACAGCGGTTCACGCGATCGCGATGGAGTCCAGCTTGCCCGCCTTGGCCTCCTCGACGATGGAGCCGAACTGGTCGGCACTCATCTGCACCTGCTGACCGAAGTCATCGGTGATCACGATCCTCCGCTCGGCAGGAGCGGCCTCGTCGACGAACAGCTGGGGGCAACCGCAGTTGCAGTTACCGCAGAACGTCGCCACGGGCTCCAGAGAACTGATATCGGTCATCGCAATCGCCTTTCGTACGCGTCCGCCCGCAGAACGGCCTTCTGCGGCCCGACGCCGAGGGAATGCCCGATCGACGCAGGACGCAAGCCTCGGTGGGGCACGCCCCCGAGGCACGGCACATGAGGTTTTTGCTTCCAGTGCTTCTAGTGCTTCCAGTGCTTCCGATTGCGGAGGGAAGGCGGAAACCGGACGAGGTCTCGGCACGACTACATGAGGGAGGTCGCCGCTCCGTGGCGGCCGGACCTTCGGGCGAAGTAGGACGCGTACGGGAGCAGTTGCCGGTTCGCGGGAACCTGACACCGCCGTCATCCGACTACTGCCGCGGGGGAGGGCGGACACCCCGTCGTACCCCTGCGGCTACGGACGAATGAGGGGCGTGTGATGGGCGGGCTGAATGTACGCATGCGGGAGGTCGCCTGCCGCCATGGCCGGGTCGAGGCAGTCGCCGACGTGGATCTGGAGATCGCCGCCGGTGAACGCGTGGCGCTGACCGGGACCAACGGCTCGGGCAAGACCACGCTGCTGCGTGCCGTCCTCGGCCTGCACAGACAGGTGACCGGATCGATCCTGGTCGGCGGCCGGGACACCCGTTCGCCGGCGGAATGGGCCTGGCGGCGGCGTGCGTGCGCCTGGATTCCGCAGAAGCCGGCGGCCGGCCGATTCCCTCTGCTGGGTGACGAGTTGCTGGCCGGCAGCACCGCGCCGGAGGAAGCCACCGAAGCCGCTGCCCGGCTCGGTGTGGGGTCGCTGACCAAGCGGCCCCTGCACACCCTCTCCGGCGGGCAGTTGCAGCGGATGTACCTCGCCCGGGCGATCGGCTGCGTCGCCGCCGGAGCCGAGGTGCTTCTGGCCGACGAACCCACCGCTGCCCTCGACTTCAGCGGCCAGTCGGAGGCGGCGGACGTCCTCACCTCCCTGCCGGTGACGCTGGTCGTGGTGACACACGACCGGTCTCTCGCGGACCGCTGCGACCGGGTACTGGAGATGGCCGCGGGCCGACTGCGGGAGGTCCGGTGACCCTCGCCACCGCCGACCTCGGTGAACTCCTGCAACTCCTGCCCGTGCAGCGGGCCGGGCTCGCCCTGCTGTTGGCCGCGATCGGACTACCGGTGATCGGGGTGGTCATCGTCGGGCTCGACATCATGCCGGTCCGGTTCGCGATGATGCACGTCGCTCTGCTGGGCATCGCGGTCGGCATCCTGACCGGACTCGACCCGATGCTGTGCGCGCTGGTGGCCTGCGCCCTGGCCGGTGCGGGGGTCGCTCCGCTCGCCCGCACCCCGGACGGCCTGTCCGGCGCGATGGGCCTGCTGATGAGTCTCGCGATTGCGGCCGCGCTGCTGGTGCTCGCGGTCTCGGGAGTCAACGCCTCGGGCGCGTTCGCGTTGCTGTGGGGGTCGATCCTGTCCGTCGGCACCGCGGATCTGGTGGTGCTGGGGGTGCTCGCCGTCGTCGTACCCGGGCTGTTCTGGTGGCGACGCCGCGATGTGGCGCTGCTGCTGTACGACCGTGAACTCGCGCAGTGCTCGGGCGTCCCGGTACGCGGACTGACCCTGGTGCTGCTGGTACTGGTCGCGATCGCGGTCGCCGGAGCGATCAAGCTCACCGGCGCGCTACTGGTCGACGCCCTGACCCTGCTGCCCGCGCTCGCCGCGCGCCGTCTGGGCACCTCACTGAAATCGATCACCGTGTGGGCGGTGGGTATCGGCATCACCGTGAACCTGACCGGGTTCCTCATCGCTCTCTGGCTGGACTGGCCACCCGGGCCGGTCCTCGTCCTGACCGCGGGGGCAGTTGTCCTCGCCGTCCATCTCATACCCGAACGGAGAATCAGCTCATGGCGCGCACCCGCGTCCGTATCACTTCCCTCCTCGCACTGAGCGCAGCCCTGGTCCTGGTCACGGGCTGCGGAAGCGACAGCGACTCGTCGTCCAGGAGCGGCATCGAAGGCAAGGAGGGAAAACCGGTCGTGGTCGTCACCACGACCTGGGAGGGCGCCTTCGCGAAGGCCGCGGGCGCCGAGGACGTCAAGGTCATCGTGCCCCAGTCCGTGCACCACGCACCGGACTACGACCCGAAGCCGTCCGACCTCGCGGCAGTCGCCAAGGCCGACTTCGTGTTGTACGCACCCTTCGAGCCGTACGCCGGGAAGATCAAGGAAGCCGCCGGCTCCAAGGCCGAGCTGGTCGAGGTCAGCCTCGACAACGACGCCGACAAGGTCGGCGCCGAAGTGGCCCGGCTGGGCAAGCTGTTCGGCACCGAGGACGTCGCGGCGAAGTGGAAGACGGCCTTCGACGCCGAGTACGCCAAGCTGTCCAAGGACCTGAAGGCTGCCTGGCCCGGCGGGAAGAGCCCGGCTGTCGTCACCCAGGTATTCACCGCCTGGTCCGCGAAGCTGGCGGGCGCCACCACCGTCGGCACCTACGGGCCCGAGCCGGTCACCCCGGCACAGCTGGCCGACCTCTCCAAGAAGAAGCCCGCCCTGGTCCTGGACAACGCCCATATGTCGACCGGAACCGTGCTGCCCGACTCCGGCGCCAAGCAGGTCAAGGTCGTCAACTACCCGGGTGAGGACCTGGATTTGTTGCCCGTCTACCGCAACGCAGCCGCCGAGCTGAAGAAGGCCATGTCCGGGTCCTGAGCCCGGTAACCCCGGTGCTGCTCGCCCGTTCCCGACCCAGACGAGGACCTCCTCCGGCGGCCCCGGCCTGACGGGCCCTTCTCGCCGTTCTCTCGCGCCGGATGTGCACCGGCGCCGATGAGGCATGCGCAGGGGCGGAGTCGGGCCGGGACTGCGATCACTTCGCACCGCCACCCCAAGCGGAATCTCCCTTCACCGACTTCGTCGCCGCCCTCGGCTCGTCCTGATCTTGGGTATCCCGGCCGTCGCCGCGCTGGGCTGGGCGCTGCCGGTCCTGGGGGTCACCCTGCTCGGGTTCCTCGTCGCGGACCTGGCGTTCGGACTCGTTCGACGGGGCCGGGCAGCGTAGCGAAGAGCGGGAGGGCACGCACCACGCGTTCCCTCCCGCTGCTCGTCAGACATCGGGTCCGGAGAACGGTGCGGCACCGCTCTCCGGTCCCGCCGTCAGCCTGCCTGAGCGAGCGGAACCGCAGCGAGGTCCCGCTCCGGCAACAGGTTGTCGGTCAGGCGCCGACGCAGCGCTGCCCGGTCGGGTTTGCCTGCCGGGGTCAGGGGAAGTTCCCCGACCACCAGGAGGTGCTCGGGGTGCTTGCGCTGCTCGAGCCCCCGTTCCGTCAGGTGCGCACACAGTGACTCGAGCGTCGGGGAATCGGTGGTGCGGGACACCACACATGCCGCCAGCCGCTCCCCCATCACCTCGTCGGGGACGCCGACACACACCACGTCGCGTACGTAGGGGTGGGCGGCCAGTTCCCGTTCGACTTCGGCGGGACTGATGTTGGCGCCGCCGCGGATGACGATGTCCTTGAGGCGTCCGACGATGTGAAGAGTGCCGTCCTTGTCGAGGAGTCCGAGGTCTCCGGTGCGGACCCAGCCTTCGCGGGTGCGATAGCGGGCATCCAGGTCCGGGGAGGCCACGTAACACAGGGGGGTCATCGGGCCTCGCGCGATGATCTCTCCGATCGCGCCGTCCGGCAGCTGTTCCTGGGTCTCGGTGTCGGCGATGCGGATGTCGGCGACGCGAGGATCGGGACGGCCCGCGACAACACCTTGCCCGTCAGCGGCCGGGGTTTCGCTGCCCAGCCCGGTGTGGCAGTTGACCCCGTCGGCCGAGCCGTAGAGGTTGACGACCGGGCAGCCGAACGCGCGGGCGGCGTTCTCCGCCGTGGTCCCGTCCAGGGCCGAGCCACCGAGGATCAGGGCCGTGGGGGCGGGCAGTTTCTCGCCTGTGCTGTCGAGCCGGTCGAGCATCATGCGCACCATGGTGGGCACGCCCAGGATGTGCGTGGGCTCGTGCTCGCGAACCGCGGCGATCGCGGTTTCCGGGGTGAAGTGGTCGAGGAGAATGAGCGTCCCGCCGTGCCGGGCGAGGGTGACCGCGGTGCCGTTGGAGCCGAAGGCCGAGGCGAGCGGCACCAGGAACAGGCAACGGGGCGGTGTCTGTTCGGGCATCAGCGAGGCGAGGAAGTTGCCGCGCCCGCCCGCGAGCGCGTTGTGGGAGTAGGCGACCATCTTCGGCTCTGCCTCGGAGCCGGACGAGACGAGGATGCGGGTGGCGCTGTCCGGATCCGGCCGGGCGGGAACGAACGCACTCGGGTCGGATCGCAGCAACTGCACGAGCGGAACCGTTCCTTCTGGAGCGCTGCCGGGGCCGGCGGCGATGACGTGCCGCAGTGCGGGCAGCGCCGGGGCCAGAGTGTTCAGGTCGGCGGCGTGATGGTTGCCTCTGTGCTCAACCGCGGCGATGACCGCGACGGCCTCCGCGCGGCGCAGCAAACACTCGGCCTCCAGGCTGCCGCGGCCGACCGGAAAGGGCAGCGCCACGGCGCCGAGGGCGGCCAGGGCGAGATCGGCGACAACGGCGTTGCGTCCGTTGGGCAGTTGGACGCCGACGACATCTCCTGGGCTTATGCCGAGGTCTCTGAGGCCGGTGGCGAGACATCGCACCTTGCGGTCGAGGGCGGTGTAGCAGAGTTTGCCCTTGGCATCGAGGACGGCGGTGCGGTGGAGGTCCGCGATCTGGCGGGCCCGGAAGAGGCTGTAGAGATCGAGGTCGGGGCAGGTGCCGTCGATCACCCAGGAGCGGCGCAGGTCGGCGGGCAGCAGGTCGTGCAGTGCGACGGTCACGCGAAGCTCCAGGGGTCGGGAACGGCGGGGGCACCGTGCGTGTCGCGGCTGATCGAGCCGGCGAAGCGCGGATCGTGGTGCAGGTCGGCGAGATCGGTGGTGACCGCGGTTGCGGTCAAGCCGTGCTCACGCAGCTGGGTCAGGGCCTCGTCGGTATGCAGATCGCGCAGGTCGTATGCACCGGCTGCGGCCGCGCAGGCATCGGCGGGGGCTATCCAGCCGTCCGCGGTACGCAGGGGGCGACGGAACCCGGTCGGCCGTCTCGCGCTTCCGCCGGTCGCGGCCCGGCGCATGGCGGGGGCGGTGAGGACATCGGCCGCGCCCAGCAGTGAGGAGTCCACGCGGACGCCTTGGCCGGTGCGCTCGCGCACCAGAAGTCCGGCGAGTACGGCCTCGGTACCGAGGAGTCCGCCCATGACGTCGAGCAGGGTCATCAGGGACGGCGCAGGCGGCTCGTCCGCGGGGCGTACGGCTTCCCCGACTCCGGTGCGGGCCTGGACCATGAAGTCCGTACCCATCGGAGCGCCCGGGAGACGTTCGGCCCAGCCACTGGTGTACGCGTACACCAGTACAGGATTGACCTCGGCCAGATCGTTCCGGTCGAGGCCGAGTTGAGCGGCCTTCCCGGGGGCCCAGTTGTGCAGGAAGACATCGGCCCCGGCAGCCAGATCCCGCACTCGACGCCGGCCCTGCGAAGACTTGATGTCCACTTCGACGGCCTCCTTGCCCCGGTTGAGCGCGAGCCACCGGGCGGAGATGCCGGAACAGGCGGGGGGCATCCCGCGCAGCGGGTCACCGCCCGGCGGCTCTATACGGATCACGTCCGCGCCGAGCCGTCCCAGGAGGTGCGCGGCGAGCGGGGCCTGGATACGGCGGCCGGCCTCCAGCACGGTCAGTCCCGCCAGCGGCCGTACGGCAGCGGGCGGTGAAGCCGGGGGGCGAGAGCCCTCTGCGTGAGAGGTGATTGACCACGGTGCGCCGCCGTCGCGTTCGGCGGCACGCTCAGCCAGTGTCCGCAGCGGGCAGACCTCGGCGCCGGAGACCGATGCCGCCTGCCGGATCCGCTGCCAGGACTGGGCGCGCGTGGTCGTGTGCAGTGCCTGTGGGAAGGGTGCGCAGGCCGTGGCGTACCGGAACTGGAAGGGTCGCCATCCTGCCCGTATCGCGTCGGCGGGTGCATCCAGGGTCCGCCAGAAGGCAGCCCATGAACCCGGGTCCAGGGTCTCCAATTCGAAGAGGGTGCCGTCGCCCGCGGTGAACGGTGGTCCGCCTGCGGCGAGTTCGGCCGCCTCGCCTTCGTCGGCCCCTCTCGCGGCAAGGTACTGGGACACGGACAGCAGCCCGGCCCGGTCGGCGCTCGTGGCCACCCGTGCCGCCGGTCCACCGCGGGCCTGCCCCAGCAGCCCGGCCAGGAGTCCTTGGACGGTGAGTACGGCCGCCGCGGTGGTGGCGTAGTCGACAGCCAGACCGCGCGGCTCTCCGTCGCGTCGGCCGTGCACGGCCATGATGCCGGTGGCAGCCTGCACGGTGGCCTCGTCGATGATCCCACTCGACGGATCCGCCCAGGTCACCCGCGCTTCTTGGGGTCCGAAACCGTCACCGGTCAGCGCGATCTGCGCGCTCCGGGGGCTACGGGCGCCAGGGACGCTACGGACGTGCTTCGAAGCGGCCGGTTCAGGCTCCGTCCGTGCTCCCAGGAGCCGCAGGTGCTCGGCTACGAGGCCGGTCAGCCCGGGCGGCCCCGAACTGTCGAGATGCAGCCCGTCGAGTGGCCGGACCGTCTGCGTGGTGGCTGGTGACGCCATGCCTCTCCTCTCCTGGCGCGGCGGTGTCCGACGCATGGGGATGTGCGTAACGCGGGAACCAGGGCGCCTTCACGCCCGACCAGTTCCACGGAGAGACAGTCGGACTGTCGTTCCCATGGGTTCCCGGCAGACTGGAGGAAAGTGGTGCAGAGCCGAGGCCGATTGGCGGTCGGACTTCCGGAATGTTCGCCCGGGACATTCGAGTTGAGGGCCCGGGTGGCGGAGTTCGTACGCAGTCGGGTGATGCCGTGCGAGCCCGTACTGGACGCAGGAGGCCCGATCGCCGCAGCCACCCTGCGTGCCCTTCGGACCCAGGCCAAGGAACAGGGTCTGTGGGCCTTGCCGTTGCCCGCAGATCTCGGCGGCCAGGGCCTGCACCTGTCGGAGTACGCCCAACTGGCAGAGGCCGAGGGAGCGAGCGACCACGGGCCGGCCGCCCTGGGATCCGCACCGATGCTGGACGTGCTGATGCTGCAGCGCCACGGCTGCGCCCGGATACGCGACCTGTACCTCGAACGGCTGGTGGCCGGGGAGCTCCGCACCTGTTACGCGATGACCGAAGCGGAGGTCCAGGGCACGGATCCCTTCATGACCCGTACGCGCGCCGTGCAGGAGGCGGACGGGAGTTGGGCCGTCAGCGGCCGCAAGTGGTTCACCTCCGGAGCCGCCGACGCCGACCTGGTCACGGTGCTCGCCCGAACCGACGGAGTGCCCTCCGACCGTGAGGGGCTCTCCCTCATCGTGGTCCCCACCGACTCCCCCGGCTTCCGCGTCGTACGCGAACTGCCCGTCCTCGGTGCAGGCGGCCAATGGGAGATCGAACTCGACCATGTCACCGTCCCCGGCGACCATCTGATCGGCGACCGCGGCAAGGCTCTCGCCATCGCCGGAGAACGGCTCCAACTGGGCCGGACCCTGCGCTGCCTGCGCTGGCTCGGTCAGGCCCAGCGGGCCTTCGAGCTGATGTGTGAGCGCGCCAACACCCGTGCCGGGTCACGTGGTCCGCTCGCCGGCCATCAACTGGTTCAGCAGCATGTCTTCGAGTCGCTGCTCGCTCTGCGCACCACCCGCCCGCTGGTCCACGAGGCCGCGGCACTCATCGCCGGCGGGCTGGATGCGCATGTGGAGGTCGGCCTGGCCAAGGTCGCCGCCGCCCGCATGCTTCAGCAGGTGACGGATGCCGCCATCCAGATCCATGGCGCGGCCGGACTCGGCCCCGACACAGCCCTGCCCGCGCTCTTCCGTACCGGCCGTGCGGCCCGAATCCTCGACGGCCCGGACGAACTGCACATCACGTCCGTCGCACGGCGGGTACTGCGCACCTCCTGCTCGGGCGGACGAAGCGGCGGCCGTCCACGACAATGGAATTGAGGTGCCAGCAGTACGGCCCCGGGCTGCCGGCCGCGGTCCTTCCCGTCCGCACCGAGCATCCCGTACCGTGCGCCTCGGCACCGGGCGTCGGACCCGCACCGGGTGTCGGACCCGCACCGAGCAGTGCACTCAGCGAGGACCCGCGCCGGACAGGCCATCGCGGGAGGACCCCATGACCGAACCGACACGGCCACACGACGGCCCCGTGGATGTCGTAGGCCGGGCACAGCATCGCGATCTGCCGGACGACTCCGGGTTACGCCTCAGGCCTCGGACCCATGTGAACCGGCGGTCCGGCTACACCTCCCGGACGTCGACCAGTCCGGTGAGGGCAGCGAGCCCGAGGGCCAAGAAGAAGTCGCCCCACACCAGTTCGTGCCGTACGGCGGCACCCCGCCCGGCGTCGTAGCAGCCGTCCAGCAGCATGCCGGCCGGCCGGGGCCCGTCCCGCCCGGTGAGATGTGCGGTGACCAGCCGGTCCAGGATCGCGACGGCGCAGTGGGAGTATTCCGCTGCCCGGGGTCCTGGGATGCGAGCGAGCTTCAGCAGCGCGACCGCCGTGATCGCGGCGGCCGAAGTGTCCTGCGGGCCGTCGGGCCATGCCTCGTCAGCCAGGGGAACGATCCGTCGGGCAGACCCCGTCCGCGGGGCGGCCAGCTGCGCTGCCACCCCCTCCAAACGGGTCGGCTTCCACCCAGCGGCGCCGGGGCGGTGCAACGCGTCGGCCACTGCCAGCAAGAGCCATGCCCGCCCCCGGCTCCAGCCGGGCGGCGGATCGTCGCACGCCTGCCAACCCGTGTCCGCCTCGAAACGCAGGGCCGGCGCCAGCGCCTCGCGGAGGCACAGGTCGACATGCCGGTGAAGGTGGGAGGCGGCTGCCGCGGCGCCCTCGAGGCCCGCGGTGGCGAGCAGCGGCACCATGCCGGGGACTCCGTCCACGCGGGCCAGCAACCTGGGTCCACCGAACGCAGATCCCCAGGGGACCAGACCGAGTTCGGGGTCCAGCGCGGTCAGACAGGCCCGGGCGGCTCGGTTGCGCAGATCTTCCGCTCCGGCGTCACCGACGGCCAGAGCGGTTCCGTACCAGTGGATCAGCCCACGGGTGGCGGTGTCGGCCTCCACCCAGTCGGCCAGCCGCGCCGTGCACGCGGAGGCGAGGGCCCGGTCGGCCTCGTCGCCGGTGTGCCGGGCCCGCAGCCACAGCAGCCCGGCCCAGAACCCACCGGTCCAGGAACCACGGCCGGTGGTCACCCAGCGGCCCGTTTCCGGGTCGGCGAACAGGGGGAAGCGATGGTCGACTTCGGCCGCGGTGACGGCGGCCCGGTCGAGGACGTCCTCCAGTGCGCGCCCGGCCCAGTCGGCCGGGGTCACGCCGGACTCACCGCGCGCTGCCGTCGCTCCCGTACCGCCCAGGTCATCGCGACTGCGCAGGCTGCCGCGAACTCTGCGGCGACCAGCAGCCAGCCGGGCCCGTAGTGACCGGCTTCCGCGAGTACGCCGAAGACCGGTGGACCTACGGCGAAGCCGGTGAAGAACCCGGCGGAGACGAGCGCCGAGTCCTGGCCGGCCCGGCCGGGCGCGGCGCGCTGCATGACCAGCACCATGGAGACGGCATTGCCCGACACGGCGGACACGCCCACTGCCACCGCCGCCATCCACACCAGCGGATGCACGAGCAACGCGGCCGCCAGGAGCAGAGCCGCTCCGACCGCACCGGCCGCGAGCCATCCCGGCAGCCATTCGGCGCGCCCCGGCCGGGCCGCCTTCGACCAGCCCACCCGGCCGGCGATCCCCGCCACGCCCAGCACCGCCACGAGGGCGCCGGCCGCGGTGGGCGCCAAGCCGAGTCGTTGCGCGCCGAACAGCGCCAAGTAGGTGTTGACCGATGCGATTCCGCAGCCCAGCAGCAGAGAGAACACCGTCAGCCAGGCGATGGCTCCCCGCGGTACCAGCGACGACCGAGAACCCGCCCCCTTCGCCGGAGGATCGGCAGGCAACGCACGCAGCGTCCACAGGGCCGCCACCACCGCCGTGCCGGCCGCGGTCCACACCGCGCCACGCCAGCCGACGCCTGCGGCCAGCGCCGTCAGGGGCAGCCCGGCCGCGAACGCGCCCAGCTGCACCCCCGACTGCTTCATCCCGGTCACCGAGCCCCGCCGGACCGGCGGAACGCCGGCCAGAATCGCCTTGTTGGTCGCCGGGTTGGCCAGGGCCTGAGGCAGACCGCCCAGCGCAACCGCCACGAGGAGGAACCCGGCACCGGGCGCCGCACCGATCAGCGCGAGCGCGGCGGCGGACACCAGCAGCAACGCAACGAGCGCGCGCCTCGGGCCGATCCGGTCCACGATCCGCCCGCCCGCAGGGGACAGCACCGCCGCTGTCCCGAAGCCGATCGTCGTCGTCAGGCCCAGCACCGTGGGGGAGATACCCAGTTCGTCCACCAGGCGCGGGCCGAGCGCCCCGAGCAGGAAGAGTTGCATCATCGAGAACGCCATGGCGCAGGTGAGCAGCGCCGTCAACCGACCATCTGTTCCTTCTGCTGACGCCGTCGGCGCCCCTTGCTCTGCCCCCACCGATGTCTCCGTTCCACCCAACTGGACGCCCCTCGGGCCACGTGAGGAGTCGGTCCGCACAACGCTGAAGTTCCCTACGCCAGTTGTGGCCTGCGCCACATGCTTCCGAGTGAGGTCGGCACCGGAACATTTCGTACCCACGCATGGTGACGACGAGGGGGATGCAAGGATGAACTCGCCATGACTCCGGGTCGATGTTGTCGCGCGGTACGGGCTGCGGTGTTCGCAGCCACCTGCGTGCTGCTCGCAGCTCTCGGCCACATCCTCATGTCGGGGGTGGCCGTCCCCTGGTGGGCCATGTCCGTCGCGTTCGCCACTACAGCCGCGACGGCCTGGATCCTCGCCGACCGGCAACGCAGCGTTCTCGGCGTCACGTCGACAGTTGTCGCCGCCCAAGCGGCACTGCACACCGGGTTCTCACTGGCCCAGGCAGCGGTTCATCCTTCGGTGTCCGACAGTGCCTCACTCGCCCAACAATGGGCCCAGTACCTGCTGTGCAGGACGACGGAATCCGGCGCCGTCCCTTCTTCCCAAGCCGTGCGGGTCATGACCGACGCCGGGCTCGGCCACCACCTTCACCAGCCGCCCCCCGGCGCCACAGCCATGGCCATGACGGACGGCACGACGATGTCTGCCGGGCACGACATCGTCGGCATGTCTCCGGCCGGGATGCTGGGCGCCCACCTGCTGGCCGCGCTCCTGTGCGGCCTCTGGCTCGCGTACGGAGAACAGGCCGCCTTCAGCCTCCTGCGCGCCATCGCCGGATGGCTCGCCGCCCCGCTGCGCCTGCTGTTCCGTCTCCCCACGCCACCTCATCGGCCACGCGTCCGCGCCCGGCGTGACCGCAGGACCCGCCCGCTGCGGCATTTGCTGCTCAGCCACGCCATCACCTCACGGGGTCCACCGTCCGGGACCGCTGTCATCTGACAGCTGGTTTCCCGAACGTGCTGGTGTGCCACCGCGCGTCTCGGGCATCGGCGCCGCCCATCGGCAGTGCCGTACGACTCACCGGCCCGCCCCACCGCGCGGTGCCGGTTCCCGGATTTCCAGAAGGACATCAGGCGATGACCCCTGCCCTGCCCCAACACCGAGCCACCGCCGACGCAAGGCCCTCGCGTCACACACACGGTGCCGACGAACCGGTGACGCGCCTGGCGCTCGCCGCACGCGACGGCGCCCCCGACGCCGTGGACCGCTTCGTCCGCGCCCTGCACCGCGACGTCTGGCGCTATGTGGCCTACCTCAGCGCCGACCCCCAAGCAGCCGACGACCTCACCCAGGACACGTTTCTGCGCGCACTCGGCAGCCTCCACCGGTTCGAGGGCCGCTCCTCCGCCCGTACCTGGCTGCTCTCGATCGCCCGGCGCACCGTCGTGGACAGCCTCCGCTACACCGCCGCCCGCCCCAAGGTGTCGGACAGGGACGACTGGCAGTCCGCCGCCGAACGGGCACAGCCATGCGACCTGCCCGGCTTCGAGGACGGAATCGCGCTTGCCGAACTCCTGGCGGTCCTCCCGGCCGAACGCCGCGAAGCGTTCGTACTCACCCAACTCCTCGGGCTCCCCTACGCGGATGCCGCCGCGACCATAGGGTGCCCGATCGGCACCGTCCGCTCACGCGTGGCCCGCGCCCGCACCTCACTGATCGAACTACTCAGGGAAGCCGAGACTCCCACCGCTCAAGGCAGGCCGGAGCAACTGATCCCGAACCGTCCGCGAGCCGGCCGAGCGCCGGCTCTCGCCGCTGCGGCGGCCTGAGCACCCAGAGGTCAATCGCCGAGGGGGGCGCTGATCCGCTGCTGCGCATCAGCACCCCCCTCGTGACACCTGACGAGAGCGGACGGCCCGCTGCGTGCCCACTGTCCGCCGCTGCCCGGGAGTCCGCGTCGGACCGCTCGGGCAGGGTGGCGTCAGAGCCGGATCTTCCAGCTGGCGGTGGAATTCAGCGTTCCGGCGATTTTCGGGTCTCGCGCCGAAGGCGTACGGTCCTCAGCGGTGATCGACAACTTGTGCGTGCGCAGGTCGAGCAGCCTGAGGACCAGGTCCGACACCCGCACCTGAGTACGGCCCGCGAAGGGCTTCAACTCCCTGCCGTCCAGATACCAGCGGATCCTGAGCTGACGCCCGTCCGCACCCGTCAGCCGGGCTACGGAGGCCTTCGCGGTGTCTCCCAGCCGGAGGGTGCGATCGGTGGGGGTGACCGCGGTGACGATCCGCGCATGGCGGTAGAAGCCGGCGATCATCGCCTCGACACCGGGCAGGTTGAAGGGCTTGCCGAGAGAACGCATCAGGGAGTTGTCGGTGGGCCGGTACAGCCCCGTGACGAAGTAGCCTCCGCCCTCGTATGTGCCGACCGTGCCGCCGTCGGGCGACTGCTCGCCGAGCCAGCGGTGCCACTTGGCGCGCTGCCCGGCCATGTCCCCGGCGGCCAGTGTGGAGATATTGGCTTCGTCGGGCTCGGGGCCCGTGTACTCCTCGTAGCCCGGGTAGCCGGCGTAGGAGTACTCGTCGGCGAGCTTGCCGAGCGAATGGCCGGTCTCGTGGATGGCGACCTGGCCGGACTTCTCGTTGCCCGCCGAGGCGGTCGAGATGCCCTCGTAGCCGAGGGTCGCGCTCGGCTCGTTGTAGCCCGCGCCACCGTACTTGGCGCTGTTGGCGAGAACGAGCACCAAGTCGGCCTCCGGCGCTTTCGCCACGTACCCGTCGACCTTGTCCTGGTCGATGCACAGCAGTCGCTCGATGTCGTCGCACCAGAAATACGAGCCCAGGGCGGTGTCCCGGACGACGGACGGACTTGGGTCGCCCGAGACGCCGGACTGGTTCGACACGGCATCGACCGCCCAGACGTTGAAGAGGCCCTGGTACGTCGTGTACGGCTCGACGGCCGCGACCTCGGCCCATTTCTCCTTGGCGTCGGTGTGGAACTGGCCCAGCTCTGCGGCGGTATAGCCGTCCCCGACGACGACGATGTCCAGCCGGTCGGCGGTGGAGCCGTTGTCCACCAGCTTGGTGACCTCGCCGTCGGCGGCTTCCTCGGCCGCCGAGAGCCGGGGCGCGGGCCGGCTCCGGCCGTCGGCCGGTACCCGCGTGTGGCCGGATCCGGCCGCTGTGCCGTGTTCCGGCCCGGGTATCTCGACCTGCACCCCGGCCCTGCCGGGCGGCGCCGGATCCGCGGCCGCGCTGCCGGGTGCGGCTGCGAGTACGGCCGCGAGGGCCGCGGCCACGCCGATCGCCGCCATGACTCTGCGCCGTGCTGAACGCATGAAATCCTCCCCCTGATGCGGAAGTTAAGTGTCTGAGTAAATGCGATGAACGATTTGCTTAAATTAGGCGGAGGTACAGGACGTGCGCAATCCCTACTGCCCATGAATACTGGGGAGTTCGAGAACCAGGGGGTCCCCATGGACGAACCGGCCGAGATCGGCCGCCGGGTGCAGCGACTGCGTAACCAACGCGGCCTGACACAGCGACAGTTGGCCGATCCCTCATACACCCCCGCGTACATCTCGACACTGGAGTCCGGCAAGGTCCGGCCCTCCGAGACCGCGCTGCGCTTCCTCGCGGAGCGGCTCGGCACGTCGTTCGAGGAGCTGGCCACCGGACGCCCCGCGCATCTGGCCACCGAGCTGCGGCTCGCCCTCACCGATGCCCAGCAGCAGCTCGCCACCGGCTCCGCCGACGAGGCTGCCGTCAGCTACCGTCGTCTCCTCACCGACGCGGAACACCTCGACCTCGCTCCCGAGCAGGCCGAGGCGCTGCTCGGACTCGGCGACTGCGCGCTGGAAACCGGTGAACTGGCCGACGCAGGACGTCACTTCGAGGCGGCGGAGCGACTCCTGGCCGGTGAACCGCTGCCCCGCCGCGCCCGCGCGATCCGGGGCCGCGCCATCGCGCACCTCCTGGCCGGGGAGCTGCGCTACGCCTGCTATCTCCTCGAGTCCACCATCGCCGAGCTGGGCGCAAGCGGACTGGCCGACCCCGAGGCCCTGGTACTGCTGTACGCCGCTGTCATCGGCCCATACATCGACATGGGCGCCCACGCCCGCGCGGCGCACGCCGCCGAACTCGCCCTGGCCCTGGCGCCGCAGGTCAACGACCCGGCACTGGTGGCGAGCATGCACCGGCAGGTGGCCCGTACGTTCCTCGCCGAAGGACGCACGGCCGACGCCGACGCCTCGCTCGCCAAGGCCCAGACCATCTACCGGCAGCTGAGGCTGCGGACCGATCTCGCGCACTGCCACTGGATGCGCGGCTACGTTCAGGCTCAGAACGGCGAACTCCACTTGGCCGAGAAGGAGTTGCGCACCGCCCGGGACATGCTGGCCGCCAAGCGTGCTGTGCTCTACACCGCCCAGGTGGAGGTGGAGCTGGCCGATGTACTGCGGCGGCTCGGGCGGCACGACGAGGCGGCCGGCCTGCTGTCGGCGCTACTGGAACTCGGCGACCAGCACGGCGCGGTGCACGCGGGCGGCGCGCACCGGCTGCTCGGTCTGATCGCCGAGGAGCGGGGGGAGGCCGAGGCCGCCGAGGAGCACTACGTCCTGGCGCTGGCCCTGCTGGAGCGCAGCGGGGCCAGCGGTGACCTGGCCGACCTGTGCCGTCTGCTGGGCGACCTACTGCGCCGCAGCAGCCGCACCGAAGCCGCTCTGGACGCGTACCGCACGGGACTGGGCCACCGGGCAGCCCCCGGCACGACAACCCTGGGACCGGCCCCGGCGGCTCCGACAATCCCGTAGCGCCGAGTGCAGTCCACCACCGCTCGTATGCACCCGCGACTCCTGCTCCACGTCACCCTCCGCCGCCCTCCAGGGGTTCACCCGCGTAACGGGCCACCCCCGCATCGCGCAGGCGGCGGGCGCGTAACACCAGCTCCAGCTTGAAGCGCCGGTCCGGATCGTCCACCTCGTCGCCCAGCAGTGCGCGGATCTGGCGTAATCGGTAGCGCACGGTCTGCGGATGGACGCCGAGTCGTGCCGCGACCTCGGGGGCGCCGCCACGTGTCTCCAGCCAGGCAAGCAGCGTCTCGACCAGTCGCCGGCTGTGCGCCGGGGCGCACTGGTCGAGCGGCGCCAGGCAGCGACGGGCCAGGTCCTCGATCAGTTCCTCGGGCGGCAGCAGGACCAGCGCCTCGGTGTACTCCGTGCACTGCAGGACCTGGCCGGCCGGGAGCAGCCCGCGTTCCATCAGGCGTACGGCGGCGCAGGCCCAGTGCAGCGATTTGGCCGCCTCGGCGAGCGGAACCGGCGGTCCCATCGCGCCGGACCAGCCCGTCATCGCGCGCTCCAGGAGTTCCGGCCGGCCTGCCGCGTCCGGCTCGGGGACGATCATGCGCGGCTGCTCGTACTCCATGTCCAGCAGCACGTCCTGGCCCACGGCCGGGGCGACGGACTCCGGGGCCGGTCGCAGCAGTACTCCGACGGCGACCTGTTCGGGCAGCGGCCAGCCGATGCGCTCGGCATGCTCGGCGAGGGCGTCGGCGGGCTTCGTACGGTGCTCACTGAGCAGCAGGCTGATCAACCGCTGCTGCAGCCGCAGCCGTTCACCGGCCTGACGGGCGGCGGCCTCGACGTAGCCGCGTACGGACTGTGCGACGAGCCCGTCGAGATACTCGAATCCCGACTCCACCAGCTCGTACATGGCGGGCGGCGGGATCTCGACCTGCTGACCGATCTCGGCGAGGCGACGCCACGCGAGCCGCACGCCGAGCCGGTAGATGGCCTGGAGCGAGTCCAGGCTGCGGCCGTGCAGCACTTCGCCGCGGCCGAACTCCTGGAAGACCTCCAGCTGACGCCCGTCCGGCCGGTCCTCCTCCACCACGAGGTGGTCCACGAAGTCCTCCAACGCCCTGCGGATGCCGATCAGCGCCATGGGCTCGCCCGAGTCGTCGACGGCGAGCGGCAGGCCGGGGAACTCCTTGCGAATCTCCACCAGGATGACCTGGGCGAGTGCGGGCACCTCGGCCATGGCCAGGGCTGCGAATCTACGTGCCCGCAGACGGGGTACTTCCCGCCAGGCCGTGCGCACGGGCATGGCTTCCTCCCTCGCTGCTGGTCGGCTACGGCTGCGGGGATGCTGTCGGCCGACCCGTCTCGAACGAGACGAGGGGCACATTGGGCTGCTCGGGCGTGGCGTTCAGGGCGGCAACGATGCCGAAGGCAGCCCCCACGGCGAGGACGGCGGCGGCCATGGCGGTCAGCACGGCAGCGGTGAGTCTGTGCATGGTCCAGGGAGCCTTTCGGTCGGAAGGCACCCCGCCCCACGGCCCCGGCTCGGCGATTGCCCAGTCTGTGAGGGGCATTGACACTCCGTCAAGAGGGCGCTTACGGTCCCGGCCCGTACAGACGCGCACCGTCCTGAATCCACCATCGGCCCGGGAGTGCCCCCCATGCGTCGTACCGCTTCGCCGTTGTCGCTGGTCCTGTTGGGTGTCGGCGTCTTTCTGCTCGTACTGGCTCCGATGCTCGCCCGGTACGTGGAACCACGCGCCGAACGCACCCCGACCGATGTCGATGTCACCACGGTGTTCACCGGCACCGGCGAGTATTTCGACACCAGGAACGTCAGACCCGTCAGGGACAAACCGATCACCATCACCCGGCGCGTGCTGGGCGATGTCGCCGCGAGCGAGCGCAGCGGGCGGGCGGTGTGGGACGTGTCCACAGCCATCGACACGCCGGACACGCTGGCCTTCCGCGACCCGCGCAGGTCCTACCAGTGGACGCTGGAGCGCTGGGTGACCGACCGCAGGACCAATGCTCCGGTGCACTGCTGCGGGGAGACGCCGGAGTATCAGGGCGAGGCCTACCTCAAGTTCCCCTTCGACGTGCAGAAGCGCGGCTATCTCTGGTGGGACAACACGCTCGGAGCCACTGTGCGGTTGGAGTTCAAGGGCACCAAGAAGATCGCGGGCTACGAGGGTTATCGGTTCACCGGATCCGTGAACGACACCCGGACGGGCACCCGCCAGGTACCGGGGCGGCTGGTCGGCCTGCCGAAGCAGAGCCAGGTGCATGCCGAGGAGTGGTACGCCAACAAGGGTATCGAGCTCGTCGTCGACCGGCGGACCGGCCGCATCATGAACGCGAGGATCGCTCCCCGCAAGACACTGCGCGCCCCCGGTGCCGATGAGGCGAAGGTGGTTCTGCTGGAAAGCGCCGGGCTGGAGTTCACCCAGGACACCCAGCGCGAGATGGTGGCACTGGCGAAGTCGGACAGCGGCAGACTGCGGGCGCTGGGTGACATCGCGCCGATCGGCGCAGGAGCGGCCGGGCTCGTGCTGGCAGCCGCCGGTGTCGCGCTCGTCGTGCGCGGCAGGGAACGCCCGAATCCCTAGTAATGCGCATAATGTGACGCAGCGTCAGCTCCACAGCAGGCCAAATTTGTCACCGCCGTGAGTAGCGGCATCGAACAGCCGGGCGGACACTACCAACCCCACCCCACCCCGCCCCGGACCGCTCGTGCCCCCAACGCCCCCCACCGTCCCGCACCTCAAGGCGAGTTGGAGCTCGAATGCCCCAGCACGTACCCCCCATGTTGCGCGCGCCACTCCCCCACCACCGGCCGAAGTCTCCGCAGCACGACCCTTCTTCCAGCCCTCCTCCGCATCCGCGCCGGATCGTCTTCCTCGCCCGCCGCGACCTCGGCAACCCGGCCGCCGGCGGCTCCGAACTGCTCATCGACCGTATCGCCGACGGGCTCACCGCCCACGGCCACCAGGTCACGCTGCTGTGCGGCGGTCCCGCCGCCTTCCGCGACTACCGCGTGATCTCGGCCGGCGGGGACGCCGGACACTTCCTGCGCGCCCGCCGCGCCTTCGAACGGCAGGTCGGTGACTGCGACCTGTTCGTCGAAGTGTGCAACGGCATGCCGTACCTCGCCCCGCTGTGGCACCGCGGGCCTACGCTCTGCCTGGTCAACCATGTGCACACCGACATCTGGACCGAGCGTTTCCCCGGCCCCGCCGCCCGGCTCGGCAGACGGCTCGAGCGCTGGGCACTGACCCGTGCCCACAGCGGCAACCTGCTGGTCGCCGTCTCACCTTCCACGGCCGACGCGCTCCAGAGCCTCGGTGTCCCGCGCGAGCGGATCCGGCTCGTCCACAACGGTGTCGAGGATCCGGGCCCGCTCGCCCCCAGATCGGCAGAGCCGCTGTTCCTCGCCGTGGGACGCCTCGTCGAGTACAAGCGGATCGAGCTGTTGCTACGTCTGTGGGAGAGGGTCAGACCGGTCACCGGAGGCCGGCTCGTCATCGTCGGTGACGGGCCGGAACGCGCCCGGCTCGAGGCTCTTGCCGGGCACGGCGTGACCTTCACCGGCCGGGTCTCGGAGGCCGAGAAGCACCGGCTGCTGTGCGCGGCCTGGGTGTTGCTGCACCCCTCGCTCGTCGAGGGCTGGGGGCTGGTGGTGACCGAGGCGGCAGCCCGGTCCACGCCCGCCATCGGCTTCGACGTGCCCGGACTCAGAGACTCGATCGACGACGGCGTCACCGGCGTGCTGGCCCGCGGCGAGAGCTCGTTCGCCGCGGCCTGGTGCACGCTGGCGCTCAGCCCCGAGCGGCGCGAGGCGCTCGGCCGGGCGGCCGGGCAGCGGGCGGCGCACTTCCGCTGGGGCGCCACGGTCCGGCAGTTCCGGGCGGCGGCCGCGGAGGCCGCGCCACGGCGGATGGACCGGCCGTGAAGGACCCCTCCATCCGCAGGTCCCTCACTCTCTTCCGGGCGTTCATGGGCGAGCAGTCCGACCCGGACCGGTGTTACACCCTGCTCGCCCATGACGCGGCCGACCAGCTCGAGCGGCAGATGCCCCTGCGCGACCGGCTGGTGGTGGATGTGGGCGGCGGACGCGGCCACTTCACCGAGGAGTTCCGGCGGCGCGGAGCACAGAGCTTTCTCTTCGAGCCCGACCTGCGGGAACTGGGCGCGCGGGGCATCCTCCCCGCGGGCTCGGTGGTCGCCGACGGCTATCTGCTGCCCCTGGCCGACGGCGTGGCCGACATCTGCTTCTCCTCCAATGTGCTGGAACATGTCGCCGACCCGCAGACCTTCCTCAGCGAACTGATCCGCGTCACCCGTCCGGGCGGGCTGATCTACGTCTCGTTCACCAACTGGCTCTCCCCCTGGGGCGGTCACGAGTGGGCACCCTGGCACTACCTGGGCGCGAACCGCGCCCGCGCCCGGTACCTGAGACGAACCGGGCGCCCCGCCAAGCACGCCCTCGGCGAGAACCTGTTCACGATCCACATCGGTCCGACCCTGCGACAGGTCCGCGCCCGCGAGGACGTGTCTCTCATAACGGCCCGCTCGCGGTACTGGCCGTTCCTCGCACAGGCCGTCACCCGCGTCCCGGGCCTGCGCGAGATCGCCACCTGGAACCTCCTCCTCATCCTCCGGCGCCGAACAGAAACGGCAGCAGCGATGAACAGCCCACTGCGAGCCACCCGTGGCTGAGACGACGTTGACCCTCCCCCCGAGCCGGCCCGGCCGGCCCCGGCCCACCGTGCCGCCCCCGCCGCCGGGCGGCGGGCCGCGCCGCAGATCGTGGCTGCTGGCCTTCTGGGCTGCGGTCCTCGTCGCGTTCCTCTCCGTGTCACCGGGCAGGATGACGTTCGAGACCAAGCTCGCAGTGGTCGCCGACCCATGGAGGTTCATCGGCGACCTCGGGGAGCTGTGGCAGAGCCGCGCCGGATTCGGCGGGCTCGCCAACCAGTACGCGGGATACGCCTTCCCGACCCTCCCGTACTACGCACTCACCGACCTCGCGCACATCCCGGTGTGGCTGGCCGAGCGGCTGTGGCTCTCGCTGATCGTGGCCACAGCGTTCTGGGGCGCCCTGCGGCTCGCCGAGCGCCTGGTCATCGGCAGCGCACGGACCCGGCTGCTGGGCGCCGTCGGCTACGCGCTGTGGCCCACCTACACCATCGTCGTCGGCTCCACATCGGCGGCCGCGCTCCCCGGCGCGCTGCTTCCGTGGGTACTGCTGCCGCTCACCGGCACCCGCACCGGCCCACGGGTGGCCGCGGCCACGTCCGCGTTGCTCATCCCCTTCATGGGCGGAGTCAACGCGGCATCGACACTCGCCGCACTGCTGCCCGTAGGGCTCTATCTGCTCAGCCGCCCGGCAGGTCGTCGCAAGCGCGCCCTGATCGCCTGGTGGGTTCCCGGTGTGGTGCTCGCCACCGCCTGGTGGGTGGTCCCACTGCTGCTGCTCGGCGTATACGGCGACGACTTCATGCCGTACGTCGAACAGGCCGACACCACCACCGGCACGATGTCGGCGACCGAACTGCTGCGCGGCGCCGGCAACTGGGTCGCCTACCTCCACTTCGGCGAAGCCTGGCTGCCCGCCGGCTGGACCGTGGCGACCGCGACGATCACCATCCTCTGCTCGGCGCTCGCCGCCGCGCTGGGGCTCGCGGGCCTGGCCCGGCGCGATCTGCCCGAGCGCCGCTGGCTGCTGCTCACCGTGCTGGCTGTCGTCCTGATCGCCCTGGCCGGATACGCCGGTTCCCTCGGCGCCCCCTTCCACGACACGGTTCGGGACTGGCTGAACGGGCCGCTGCGGCCCTTCCGGAGCATCTACAAGTTCCAACCCGGGCTCGCTCTCACCCTCGCCTTCGGGCTGATGCACCTGGTGGCGACTGCAAGCGAGAGCCACGGGGCCCGGCCGTTCCCCGCCCGGCGCCACGCCCCCCTCATCGCCGCGCTCCTGGTCCTACCGGGCCTGGCCTGGCCGTATGTGAACGGGACGGTCCTGCAACCGGGCGCCTTCAAGAAGCTGCCCGGCCAGTGGACCAAGGCCGCCGACTGGCTGGAGAAGAACTCCCCCGACAGCCGCGCCCTCGTCGTCCCCGCCACCGCCCACGGCCTCTACACCTGGGGCTCGCCCATCGACCAGCCCTTCGACGTACTCGCCGACACCCGCTGGGCGCAGCGCGACTTCGTGCCCTTCGGCACGCCCGGCTCGCGGCGTGCCATGGACGCGGTGGAGCAGGCCCTCATGAGCGGCAGTGAAGTGCCGGGCCTGCGCGACTACTTGTCACGTGCCGGCCTCTACTTCGTCGTCGTGCGCAACGACCTCGACCCGGACCAGATCGGATACGTCCCGCCGATCACCGTGAAGCGCACCCTGGAAGCCTCCGGGTACCGGAGGGTCGCCGGATTCAACCCGGTACTCACCGGCGGCCGGATCCCCAGCGGGACACCGTTGCAGGTCCAGGGCATCTTCCCGCGGATGCAGGCTGTCGAGATCTACGAGCCCGCCGGCAACACCCGGCGGCCAGGACAGGTCGGCCTCCAGGCGGTCGCCGACACCGCCGTGGTCAGCGGCGGCCCCGAAGCGCTGCTGCAACTGTCCGCCGATCCGCGCCTGCGGGAGAGGCCCACCGTGCTCACCGGGGACAACCACCCCGGGCTCGGCACATCCGCGGCGCAGTACGTCGCGGACGGGCTACGCCGCGCAGACACCCGCTTCGGGCTCGTCAACAGCAACACCTCGTACACCTACACCGCGGACGAACGGAACCCCTCCGGGAGCCTGCAGGACCCGGGCGAGCGACCGCGGCAGATCCTCCCGACGAAGGGCACCGGACATCAGACGACGGCCGTCCTGCGGGGGGCCGCGTCGGTGACCGCATCCAGCAGCGGCAACTGGCTGTTCCACCTGCCGCAGTACGACCCCGTGAACGCCTTCGACGGCAACCCTGGGACCGCGTGGGCCGAGGGCAGTGCCGGAAACGCCGCAGGCCAGTGGCTCCGTATCGGTTTCTCCTCGCCCACCGGCATTCCCGCCTCGCTTCAGCTCACCCCGCTGCCCGGCGACGGAATGCGGGCCGCCCCCACACTCGTACGGATCGAGACCGACCAGGGCTTCGAGGACAGCCCGCTGGCACCGAACGGAAACCCGCAGCCGGTCAAGGCGCCCGCGGGGCAGGCCAAGTGGCTGAAGATCACCGTCCTGGCGGCCCAGTCCCCCAAGGCCGGACTGGGCGGCGCGGGCTTAAGCGAGGTCGCCGTACCCGGCGTCCAGGTGACCCGGCTGCTCCGGCTTCCCACCGACGCCCACGACAACGAGGCCCGGGCCGAGGTCTTCTCGCTCCATCGCGGCAGTGACCCGGGCGGTCTCTCGCCGGTCTCGGCCGAGGAGGGCCTGCACCGCCGGTTCGGCGTCGGCCGGGGCGGAGATTTCGCCGTCACGGCCAAGGCGCTGCCGGTGCCGGGCGAGGCGCTGGACCGGCTCGTCACCGGTGCCGATCCGCGGCAGGGGCGGCGGATCACGGCGACCGCCGACTCGACCAGCCGGCTCGGAAACGGCCTCAGCCCGCGCAATCTCGTCGACGAGGACCTGACCACCGCATGGATCGCCGGCGACCGGCCGGTCATTCATCTGCGCTGGCCCGGCCGGAAGACCATCGACGAGATCGTCCTCGCGGCCGCGGGCGGACTCTCCACCCGGCCCGAGCAAATACTGATCAGCACCCCGAACGGCGCCGTGACGGCCGCCGTCGACGAGAACGGCCTGGCCCGCTTCGAGCCGATCACCACGGACCGGCTCGACATCACCATCAGCCGGGCAGCGCCGCTGACCGTCCACAACCCCGTCGCCGACAACCCGATGCAACTGCCGGTCGGCCTCAGCGAGGTCTACATTCCGGCACTCGCCGAACTGCGCACACCACCGCCGGCCTCGCGCTCAAGGTTCTCCGTGCCGTGCGGCGAGGGTCCGCCCCTCGCCGTCGACGGCACGCTGCACGCGACGAGCGCGTCCGGAACGGTGCGCGATCTGACCGAGCGCCGGCCAGTCGAGGTCACGCTCTGCCGTACACGGGAGGGCACTCTTCCGCTGGGCCGAGGACTGCACCAGGTGGAGGCGGGCGACGAAGGTCCCCTCGCGCTCACCGACATCACACTGACCCGCGGCGAGGTCCGCCCGCCCGCCCTGAGCAAACAGCGGACGGCGACCGCGGCCGACTGGCACGGCGACCGGCGGTCCGTGACCGTCGGCGCGGGCGAGGCCGGCTACCTCCAGATGTACGAGAACGCCAATGACGGCTGGAAAGCCACCCTGAACGGCAAGAAGCTGATTCCGTTGCGGATCGACGGCTGGCAGCAGGCCTGGCTGATCCCCGCAGGCGCGGGCGGCACGGTCGAGCTCGAGTACGAACCCGTGCTGCTCTACGACATCGGGATGATCGGCGGCGCGGTGGCGGTGGCCCTGCTGGCGGGTCTCGCACTCATACGCCGCCGGGACTCCACCCCGGTCTCCGCCCCGATGGCCCCACCGGCGCCCGGATGGGTTCTGGGCTGCGTCGCGCTGACCCTGGTGGTCGCGGTCGTGGCGGGTCTCTTCGCGCTGATTGTCCCCGCGCTTGCGGTAGTTGCCCGTCTGCGGCACTCCCTGCTGGTGCCGATCGCACTGGTAGCGATGGCCGGCGCCGGGATCGCGGCCGCGACCGGGGCGGGCGATCCGGTCTCCGCAGGCCGGGGCGCGTTCGGCCCGGCGGCCCAACTGCCGGCGCTCATCGCGCTGTGCGCCGCCGTGGTCACCGTGGACCGGCGGGTACGGGCGACACCTGCCGCCGCGGCACCGGACCCGCAGCCCCTGCCCCAACGGGTGCGGTCCGCAAACGGCCCTGCCGGGCGCCCCGTTCCGGGCCCTGCGCCCCACGCTGAACCGCCCGGCAACGCGGCACTCAACCCAAGGGAGGCTCCGCCGAGATGACCGCCCTGCAACCGGCCGGGCCCGGGCGGCCGCCCGAGCCCGCTCCGGACCGGATTCCGTTCCCGGTCGTCGACGAGATCTCCCGGCACTGTCTGCGCGAGGAGGAGCCCGAGACCGTACACATAGAGGTGCACCTGCCCCGGCAGCCGGATCCAGAGCGGCTTCGGGCCGCGTTCGACGAGGCCTTGCGCCGGCACCCGCGGATTCTGGTGCGCGAGGCAAACGGCCCCTGGTACCGGCGGCGCTACGAATGGGAGCTGACGGGCACCCCGGACGTGGATCCGATCGGCTTCCCGGAGCCGGGGCCCGGTGCGCTGGAGCGGGCCAGGACCAGAGCGCTGGCCGAGGCTCCGCCGCTGTCCGTTTCCCCGCCCGTCCGGCTGGAGGTGGTGAGGCCGTCGCCGACGGGCAGTTCCTGTGTGCTGCTGTTGACGCTCAACCACACCGCCCTGGACGGGCCCGCCTGTCTGCGCGTGCTGGCCACTGCCGCCGAGTTGTACTGCGGCGCCGCTGTCTCCCCGACCTCCCCCGTACGCAATCCCGTCGGCTCGACGGGGCGGCCGGGGCCACCGCCGCCCGGCCGCGCGGGCGGGCCGGCCCGGCCCGCCCGTGTGGCACCGGCGACCGATGCCCGGGGGTCAGCCGGCGGAAACGGACTGCTGCTGGCCGAGCTGCCGGTGCCGCGCCGGCCGGCCGGGGCCGGCTACACCGTCAACGACCAACTTCTGGTCACCACCTGCCTGATGATCGCCCGCTGGAACCGGCTGCACGACGCCCCGCCCCGACCGGTTCGTATCACCATGCCCGTCGACGACCGGTCCCGCGGCGCCGAGATGCCCATCGGAAACGGCACCCGCCTCGTGGAGGTCGGATTCGGGGCGCAGGAGTGCGCGCCGGAGCCCGGCCCCGAGGCTCTCGCCGCCTTGCTGCACCGCACCGCGGAACGCACCCGCGCCCTGAAGTCTGCACCCCGCCCCCAACTCGGCCACGCCGCAGCCCTCCTCACAGCACCCGCCCTGCCCGTGAGGATGCGGGCCGCCCTGACCCGAGGCCTTCGACGGGCTGCCGCTCCCTGGACCTCGACGACGCTGCTCAGCAACATCGGGCGCATTCCGTACCCGCTGGACTTCGCGGAGGCGGGCCGGGCGGAGGCCGTCTGGTTCTCGGCTCCCGCCGCGATGCCGCGCGGGCTGACCGTGACCACCGCCAGCACGGGAGGACGGCTGCATCTGGCGCTGCGCTGGTCGCGCGCTCTCCTCGACGACGCGGCAGGACAACGGCTGTGCGACTTCTTCACGGAGTATCTGGCCGCCATGGCGGCTCTGCCGGCCGATTCAGGAGGTCACGGGTCATGACGGGAACTCTCCCCGCGGGACTGCGCGAGTTCTACGAGAACCCGGCCGTCCCCGTCGCCTCCGGCGATGAGCGCACCCGGCGCCAGGCAGTGATGCTGGCCCGAGTGCTGCCCCCCGAGCCCGCCCTCGTCGTCGACGTCGGCTGCGGCGACGGTTCCGCGGCGGCCACCGCGGGTCCACTCCTTGGCGATCACCGGATCGTCGGTATCGACTGGTCCCAGGACGCGCTGCGCCGGGCCGCCACCCGGATGAACCATGTGGTGCGGGGTGAACTGACGTCGGGCGGGCTGCCGTTGGCCGACGCGAGTGCCGACGCCGTGCTCTTCAGCGAGGTGATCGAGCATCTGGTGGATCCCGACAGCGCCATCGACGAACTGCGCCGCATCCTCAAACCGGGTGGCCATCTGATGCTCTCCACTCCGAACCTGGCCGCCTGGTACAACCGGGTGTTGCTGGCCGCCGGGGTGCAGCCCGTGTTCTCGGAGGTCAGCCTGCGCGGCATTCACGGACGCCCGGGATCCCAAGTGGTGGGCCATCTACGCCTGTTCACCGCCCGCGCCCTGCGGGGATTCCTCACCGCCGCAGGCTTCGAGGTGGTCACCCTGGCCGGCGCGCCCTTCCACGGTGTCCCGCGCCCCCTGCGCCCGGTCGACCGGGCCGCCTGTGCCGCGCCATCCCTGGCCTCCATCCTCCTGGTGCACGCCAGGCGGGTGTAGGGCCATGTGGTGGGGGGTGGCATCGGCTCTGCTGGCCAACGTCTTCTACAGCACAGGCTTCGTACTCGAGAAGCGGGCGTTGTCCCGTCTGCCGCGACTGAACACGGGACAGCCGGCCCGAGTCGTACGGTTGCTCATCGGGAGCCCGATGTGGCTCGGCGGTTCGCTCGCGCTCGCCGCCGGCTTCGCGGCACAGCTGGCCGTCTACCGCACCCTTCCCATCGCGGCCGCGCAGGGCATCTTCGTCTCCGGTCTCGTGCTGCTGCTTCTGCTCTCCTCGGTCGTGCTGGGCGAGCGCCCCAGCGGCCGCGAGCGACGTGGCGTGGTCGTGATCACCCTCGCCCTGCTGATGGTCGTGGCCTCCCTCCAGCGCTCCGACGCCGTGGGCGGGCATGCCTCGGCAGGCCGTGTCCTGCTGATCTGCCTGCCCGCGCTCGCGGCGGGGCTGTGGCTGTACCGGTCCGTGGAACGCCGGACCCGCCGCCGTCACCGGATGCCGACCGCGGGCGTCGAATACGGCGTCGCTGTCGGCCTGTTGTACGGCGTCAGCTCGCTCGCCATCAAGGGCGTCTCCGGTCATCTGACGACCCGCGGTATCGGAGACGCGGTCCTCGCCCTGCTGAGGTCGCCCTATCCGTACCTCCTGCTCGTCACCTCGGTCACCGGCCTGATCCTGTCCCAGACCGCGCTGCAGCGCTGCCGGGCATCTCTGATCGTGCCCGTGTGCACCACCGTCACCTGTCTGTTCACGGCCGCGCTCGGCACTTTCGTCTTCGGCGAGTCCCTGCCGGGAGACCCGCTGCGGCTCGCCCTGCGACTCGGCGGCACCGTACTCGCCGTCTCCGTCCTGCTGATGCTTCCGCGCCATGACGAACCCCCCACCCCGGCAAAGGAGTTGGCTCATGAAGCCTGACGATCCCCTGCTCCGGATCATCGTCTGCCCGATCGACAAGGGGCAGCTGACGCTGCTCCTGCCCGAGGAGATCCTCTACAACCCGCGGCTGCACCGGCGCTATCCGATCATCGATGGAATACCGCAACTGCTGCCCTCCTCCGGTGCCCGGGTGCCCGACGAGGAGCACGAGCGGATCCTCAGACGAATCGGTCCCTGACATTCGCCGCCGACGGCGGCTATGCGCCTTCCTGAGTCGCCGGCGACGGGTGGGGTGTGACCCCGCGGGCCTCATCCGCAGATGCTGCCGGCCCTCCTGGCCCGCGACAGCGGCGACGAGGCGGGAGCCACAGCACCGGCACATGAGATCGCCCGCTGAGCGGCAGCACTCGGCGCCGTACACATCGAGGCCCAGGCCATCGACTTCGTGGCCCGCGCCGACCCGACCGCACCACCCGAGAATCACTCCTGACCGCCTCGGATGCCGCTCCGCCCCTCGCCGCCCAGGCGGTCAGCGCCGTCTGCCCGCCCGGCCGTCGCTCGACGCCACCGGGGACGGCGTGCGACTTCACCACGCGTGTGCTGCTCTTGATGGAGTGGAGACCCGCGGCACTGCCCGGCCCCGCCCGCCTGCGGGCCCGGCCCCACAGGTGGTGTCCGCGCAGGAGCGGAGACGGGCTGTGAGAAGGAGGAGCCATGTCCCACACGACGAAAGCGTCCCGGCACGTGAGCGGTATGCGAAACGCTCGCTACGGCGAGATCCTTCTGATCTCGCCGGGCGAGGACGGTCATCTCAAGGCCGCCGTCTACAACACCTTCGGTCTCAACGACTGTCCGCCGGAGCAGTGGAACGCGCTCGACCCCCGTGCGCTGGCGGAGCAATTCCACGTGCCGATGGTGTTCCTGAACGGACCCCGCTTCTGGACGATCGACGAGGTCACGACGTTCCAGTGGGGGGACGCCGCGATGTTCGACGGCCTGGAGGCCCGCTGGGTGGCCGAGGTCCGCATCCCCGCGGAGATCGACCCCACCGGGGCGACGGCCAGGAAGTTCTACGTCGATACCACGGTGAAACGGGACACCGAGTACATCCTGTCCAGCGGCAAACCGGTGCACGAGCTGATCGCCCCGGGCGACCGCACATACGTCCTCCAGGCGTACTCCCACACCGTGGACGACAGCCAGACGATGGAAACTCTGGCCACGCTCGGCCGGCGGCTGCGACTCCCGCAAGGCTGGCGGTACCGGGTCCACACCCCGGAAGACGACCTTCTCGTGCGGACGGTCGCGGGAGATGCCCACGTCGTGCAGGACGAGCTGGAGAACACCTACATGCTCCTCGCCCACTGAGCTCGGCGCGCCCCAGCGCTGTGCCGAGGTGGCCCACCTGCACTGCTGCCTGCGGCGTGCGGCAGGATGACAGGTCGCGCCGCGTGGACTCCGTACGACCCGACGCGACCGCACAACACCCTCCCAGACTGCACAGGTGGCATGGTGACGACACATCACATCCGGCTCACAGCGGCAACCCCCGCCGTCCGCACACTTCCCCGCGCAACGGGAGGAAAGCGGTGAACCGGGACCTCACACTGCACGACGTGATCGTCGCCGGAATCGCGGTGGCCGCAGGCATCGCGGCCGCCCTGCTGCTGCTCGTGATCCTGAAATGGCTCGGCGAACGGGCCGGCAGAACGCGTTGGAGCGGCGACGACATCCTTGTTGACGCCCTGCGGGCACTGGCCCCCTGGGCAGCGATCACCGGCGGCGTGGCGGTCGCGGCGTCGGTACTGCCACTGAACGCCAGGGTCGGACGCAACGTCACCATGACGCTCACCGCCGTGCTCATCATGGCCGCGACCCTCACGGCCGCGAGGATCGTCGCCGGGATGGTGCAGGCCGTGGCGCAGTCCAGGTCCGGTGTCGCCGGGTCGGCCACCATATTCGTGAACATCACGCGCGTCGTGGTGCTGGCAATGGGCTTCCTTGTCGTACTGGAGACCCTGGGCGTCTCCATCGCCCCGCTGCTCACCGCGCTGGGCGTGGGAGGTCTGGCAGTCGCCCTGGCCTTGCAGGACACTCTGGCCAACCTCTTCGCAGGAGTGCACATCCTCGCTTCCAGAACGGTGCAGCCCGGTGACTACATCAGGCTCAGCAGCGGCGAGGAGGGCTATGTCGTCGACATCAACTGGCGCAACACCGTGGTGCGCCAGCTCTCCAGCAACCTGGTGATCATCCCCAACACGAAGCTGTCCGGCACCAACATGACCAACTTCCACCGGCCGGACCAGCAGATGACGCTCAACGTCCAGGTGGGAGTCGGCTACGACAGCGACCTGGACCACGTCGAGCGGGTCACCACCGAGGTCGTCGAGAGCGTGATGGCGGACATCGCCGGCGCCCTGCCCGACCATGAACCGGCCGTTCGTTTCCACACGTTCGGCGACTCCAGGATCGGCTTCACGGTGATCCTGGGGGTCGGCGAGTTCAGTGACCAGTACCGGATCAAGCACGAGTTCATCAAGCGTCTGCACCGCCGCTACCGTGCCGAGGGCATCAGCATCCCCGCTCCGACGCGGACCATTGCCGTGCAGCAGGGAGAGTTGCCGATTCCCCACCAGCGCTCCGCCGAGGAGCCGATGACCGCACCGACGCATCGGGTCCCCGCGGTGTGACGACCGGGGGGCAGGGCGCATTCCTGTATCACCCTTCCATATGCGCGGCTGACCGTCACGCCTTGCTGAGTCGCACCACGTCCCCTGCCCTGCCGCCCGCGAGGACATCGATCCGGGCTCCGGTGTCCGGATCGGTGAAGGTCTGGCCGGGCGCGTATGCGGCCATGTCCAGCTGGGTGCAACCAGTGGGCGGGGTGGCGGTCGGGTTGGCGTTCATGATCCTCACCGGTCCCTCGCCGGTCAGGGCGGCGGAATCGACCTTGTAGATGAGGACGCCGGTGGAGCAGGCACCCTGGTCGTTGCCCTCGGCGCGGCGGGATTCGGCGACGTACGCCGTGGTCTCGCCGGTGCGCAGTACGGCGATCCTGGTCCCGCCGGGGCGCTCCACCGGGGTCAGCCGTACCGTGCGGCGTCCGGGGCCGGGCAGGCAGGAGACCTGGTTGTCGCGGGTCCAGCCGAGCTTCCACGAGTGCCAGCCGAGGTACTGCGGGGCGGGTCCCGCGATGTTGCCCATGACGTCCCAGCCGCCGGCGTACTGGTGGGTGGAGCCGGTGAAGGAATACAGGTCCGGGAGGCCGAAGGTGTGACCGGTCTCGTGGGCGGCGACCTTGTATCCCCAGCGCCACATGTCCTGCCCGAAGGTGACCGCCCACTTGACCCGGGTGCCGTCGGCGATGACACCGGCCGTGGTGGGGTCGTGGAGGTAGGTCGGGGAGAAGGAGACCGCGGCCGCTGCCTTCGTGGGGACGACATAGACCATGTCGTACCCGGAGAGGTCCGCGTAGGGGTCGGCGGCGGTGATCGCGTCGCGGACGTACTTCTCGTGGGTCTCGAAAGTGAGGCCGCGCGCGAACCCGTACGAGGTGGAGTCCGCGGGCATCCGAATCCAGCGGTGCAACGAGCTGATGGCGAGCCGGGAGCGGCCGTAGCCGGCTCTGCTCATCCAGTCGGCGGCCGGGGCGAGTTGGGCGGCGTAGGCGTCCGTGGAGTCCGTGGCCTGCGCGTCGGGGAAGTCAACGAACAGGGTCAGGACGCGGTGGGTGCCGGTGGAGCGCTGGAACTGGGTCCGATCGGTGTCGTGGCCCTCGTCGGTCCAGCCGGTCTTGCCGGGAAGGGCACAATCAGCGGCCGGAGCAGGCGAATTGGGAGTTGTGGCAGCGGTGGCCGTGGTCGGGGTGGCGAGACAGGAGACGAGGGCGAATACCGCGGTGAGGGGCCGCAGGCGGGTCGGCAGGGCGGACATGTCTCTCCCATTGGGGGCGGCGGTGGCAGGCGGAAGCGGAGGGGAAGGACGGAAGAGGATGGGGCTACGCGCGGTCTGCGGCCAGGTCCATCAGGCGGGCCAGCACACGACCGCCAGAGGCGGTGACGCCATCGTGCTCCCATTCATTGGATATCCAGACGCGGGTGGCACCGACCTCGCACGCGGTGCGCAGGGAGAGTGCGGCGTCCACATACATGTCGTCGTGATAGACGATCGCGGCGAGGGGGACCTGGTTGGCGGCGAGGCGATGGGGGTCGTACAGCGGCGGCCAGTCGGCGCGTTCGGCCTGCAGGTCGGCGGCGTCCGCGAAGGGGCGCAGACCCGTGATGTCGCGGAACATCCACGGGTAGATCATTTCTCCGGTGAGGAGAAGAGGATCCGCGTCCTCGGCGAATTCAGGGAGGTCCGCGAGCGCCCGCGAAGCGGCCCAGCCGCTCGAAGCCGCGCCCTGACCGTAGAGCGTCTCCTGCATCACGGCGAACAGCGGATTGTCGGTGAAGCCGGTGAGGGCCATCACCTGATGGAGGAAGGTGTCGGTCAACTCGCCATCTCCGTCCAGGGATTCTTCGAGCAGCCAATGGAGCCGTTCGAAGCCGTCGCCCATGCCGAGGGCGAGTCCGAGGGTGCGCAGGCGGCGGGTGGTGAGGCGGTCTCCATTGGGGAGGTGGACCTCGGCGGTCGCGAGGAGATCGGCGATCTTGCGGAGGCGGGGGGCGTCGTCGGGGTAGCGGGCGTAGAAGTCGACAACGCGGTGCCGCACCCGCGGGTAGGTGCGGGCGTATACGTCGTCGGCGGTGGCGGTGAGACCGGGCAGACCACCGGTCACGTAGCAGGCCCGCAGGCCCTCGGGCGCCTGGGAAAGGTAGGTGAGGGTGATGAAGCCGCCGTAGCTCTGGCCGAGTGTCTCCCAGGGCTGTCCACCACAGAGCTGACGGCGAATCAGTTCCGCGTCGGCAACCACGGCGTCCGCACGGAAACGGCTGAGATACGCGGCGAGTTGGGCGGGTGATGCGAAGCGGGCGGCGGACCGGGCGGTGACGGGGGTGGAGCGGCCGGTGCCGCGCTGGTCCAGCAGGAGCACCCGGTGGGTCTTGAGCGCCTGGGGCAGCCAGCTCGGCGAACCGGCCGACGGACGTGGTGATTTGCCGCCCGGGCCGCCCTGCAGGTAGAGCAGCCAGGGAAGTCGCTCGCCGACGCGGGCCGGGTGGACGACCTCACGGGCGAAGACCTGGATGTCCGGCCCGTTGGGGGCGGAGTGGTCCAGGGGGACGGTGAAGACGTGGTCGACGGTCGCGTACGCGGGGTTCATGGATCCCTTTCACAGCCCAGGAGCTGCGGCATGAAGTGTGACATTGCATGGATCAGCATGGTGCGGCCGGCTGTCGGCGGGGAGCCCCCAAGTCCGCATAACTCCACGTTATGGAGGGCCGTGCCGCCCGAGTCAGACGTGGCCCGCCTCGACCAGGGCCACCTCCTCGTTGACCTGGGCGACCCGGAACCCCCTTGTCACGTTGTTTACACGGGTGACAGGGTGTACGTGCGGCTCGAGGTGTAGAACTCCAAGGCCGCGTGCCCCTGTTCGCGCGGCCCGTGGCTGGATGCCTTGGCGCCGCCGAAAGGCAGGTGGAAGTCCACGCCGGTGGACGGGGCGTTGATCCGGATCATCCCGGTGTCGAGCTGATCCAGTCCGTTGAGGGCCGTGTCCAGGTCCGCGGTGTGGACTGAGGTGACCAGGCCGTACGGGACCGAGTTGGTGATCCGTACCGCATGGGCGAGGTCGTCGGCGGGCAGCAGGGCCGCGATGGGCCCGAAGACCTCCTCGCGCAGCAGCCGGTGGCCCGGGGACACCTTCTCGACCAGGGTCGGGGCCGCGTACCAGCCGGGAAGGTCGGGCACGGTTCCACCCGCGAGTACCGAGAGCCCGCCCCAGGCACTGCTGACCTGATCGCGAGCATGTTCGTTGATGAGGGGTCCGCACACAGTGGACGGGGCGGCCGGGTCGCCGACCGGGACGGTCCGCAGCGCCTCGGAGAGTGCCTCGCGCAGGGGGTCGAGGGCCGCGCCGACCGCGATCACGCGGCTGGTGGCGGTGCACTTCTGGCCCGCGTATCCGGCGATCGCGGCGGCTATGTGGACCGCGGCCCGCTCGATGTCGGCGTCCGGAAGGACGAGGGCCGCGTTCAGGCCGCCCATCTCCGCCTGCACCGGGATGCCCCGGGCCGTGGCGGCACGTGCGACTGCCTGGCCGACAGTTGTCGAGCCAGTGAAGGAGACGACGTCGGCGGCGGAGACGAGGGCGTTGCCCTCGTCTCCGCCGCCGGGAAGCACGGTGAACACCCCGGCCGGAAGGCTCTGTTGGACGATCTCGGCAAGACGCTGGGCACATGCCGTCGCTGCCGGAGCGGGCTTGAGCACGACCGCGTTGCCCACGGCGAGTGCCGGGGCGGCCTTCCAGCTCGGGATGGCGAAGGGGAAGTTCCAGGGTGTGATGAGGCCCGCGACGCCGTGCGGGCGTCGGCGGGTGAGGAGGAGTCCGGGGCCGGCGGCGGGTTCATGGACGGCGCCGGTGGGTTCGTACGGTGCCTGGGCGTAGTACCGCCAGATCGCGGCAGTCCGCGCGACCTCGGCCCGGGCCTCGGCGAGCGGCTTGCCCACCTCGCGCACGGCGAGTCCGGCAAGCTCGTCCGCGGCGGCCTCGATGCCGGTGGCGACCGCGGTGAGCGCTGCCGAACGGGCGGCCGCACCACCGATCAGCCAGCCTGGTTGGGCGGCGCGGGCCCGCTCGACGGCATCAACCACCGTGAACCCACCGGGAGTCGGGATGTTGACGAGTACGTCGGTGGGGTCGGCCGGGTTGTGGGAGACGAGGCTGGTCATAGGAGGGAACCTTCGGGGAAGGGGTCGTGGAAGACATGTCGCTTACACATGCGTTGGCTCTCGTGGTCAGTGGTGACCGTCGGCGACGGCCTTCTCGGTGGCGGCCCGGACTCCGGCCTCGATCTCCCCCGTGAGAGGGAAGCGCGGCGGGCGGGTGGGGCCACCGCGGCGGCCGACGATGTCCATGGACAGCTTGATGGACTGGACGAACTCCGTCTTCGAATCCCAGCGCAGCAGCGAGTGCAGGGACTTGTAGAGCGGCACGGCGGTGTCCAGGTCACCGGCGACAGCGGCGTTGTACAGCTCGGCGCAACTTGCGGGGAAGGCGTTGGGGTAGCCGGCGATCCAGCCGACCGCACCGGCCACGGCGAGTTCGAGCAGGACGTCGTCCGCACCGATCAGCAGGTCGAGTTCCGGGGCGAGTTCGGCGATCTCGTACGCGCGCCGTACATCGCCGGTGAACTCCTTGACGGCGACGATGTGCCCGTCGCCGTGCAGTTTGGCCAGCAGCCCGGGCGTCAGATCCACCTTGGTGTCGATGGGATTGTTGTACGCGACGACCGGCACCCCCGCCTTGGCGGCCTCGGCATAGTGGGCGCGGACGGCCTGCTCGTCGGCCCGGTAGGCGTTCGGGGGCAGCAGGAGGACCGAGCCGCAGCGGGCTTCGGCCGCCTGCTCCGCCCAGCGGCGGGCCTCGGCGCTGCCGTAGGCGGCGACGCCGGGCATGACCCGCGCGCCGTCGCCCGCAGCGTCGACGGCGGTACGGACCACGCGGGCCCGCTCCTCGTCGGTGAGGGTCTGGTACTCGCCGAGCGAACCGTTCGGCACGACGCCGTCGCAGCCGTTCTCGATCAGCCAGGCGACATGCTCGGCGTACGCGTCGTAGTCGACGGACAGGTCGTCGCGCAGGGGCAGCGCGGTGGCGACCATGATCCCGCGCCAGGGACGGGCGCTGTTCCAGTTGGTGGCGGTCATGCCGGTAGCCTTTCTATAATGTGTGACATTTTACTGTGGGGGATGTGGCGCCCACAAGAGGGCGGGCCGCGGGTCAGCGGTCAACCCCCGGGGCGGTATCGGGCCCGATCTCGGCGGGCTCGTCGAGCGAGGCGAGTGCCGAGAGCGGAACAGGCACGGCGAACGGACGGCGTTCGGCGGGTGATTCCACGGCGCCCTCGCGGGCTGCCAGGCAAGCTACAGCCGTCCCGCACACACGCCCCTGGCACCAGCCCATGCCGGCCCGGGTCAGGAGTTTGACGGTGCGTGCGTCGCGGGCCCCCAGGTCGGCGATGGCTTCACGGATGCTTCCGGCGGACACTTCCTCACAGCGGCACACGTCCGTGTCGTCGGTCAGCCAGCCCGTCCAGCCCGGTCCCGGGGCATGGGCGACGGTCATCGCGTCGGCGAAGGCGCGCAGCCGGTCCCGGCGGCGTTGCAGCTCGCGGACGCGCCCCTCACGGACGGGGTACCCGTCCAGTCTGGCGGCTGACGCGAGCCCCGCCAGTTCCCCTTCCGTGCGGGCCAGCTGCGCGCCACCGACTCCCCCGGTCTCCCCCGCCGCCCACAGGCCACGCACAGAGGTTTCCTGAAGGCCGTCCAGGGCCAGGGCGGATGTCCCGTCAGCCAAGGGGCGGGTGGCGCAGCCGAGTGTGGTGGCCAGCTCGATCTGCGGGGCAAGGCCGTGCCCCACAGCGAGCGCGTCGCACTCGATCCGCCGGCCCGCCCCCCGTACGGGCCGCCAGTCGCGGTCGAGCCGGGTGACGGTGACGGCCTCCACCCGGTCGGTGCCGTGCACCTCGGTGACCGCGCTTCGGGTGCACAGCCGTACCCGGTGCCGCAGCAGAGCGGCACCGTGAACCGCCGCCTCGAGAAGTTTCTGCGGGTTGGCCGCGAGCGCGCGGGGATGGCGGGCGTATCCCAGATAGCCGGACGCCTCGACGACGGCCGGGACCTGCGCGCCGGCGGCGGCCAGCGAGGAGGCGACCGCGAGCAGCAGAGGCCCGCTGCCCGCCACGACCACGCGCTTACCGGGCAGCACCAGGCCGGACTTGAGCATGGCCTGCGCTCCCCCGGCACCCACGACACCCGGCAAGGTCCAGCCAGGAAAGGGCAGTTGGCGTTCGTACGCCCCCGTCGCGAGCAGGACCGTCCGGGCCCGTACCCGCACCCCCCGCTCTGCGGTGCCGTCGGCCCCGGTGACGGCGTGCACCGCCCACAGGCCGTGGTCCTCCTTGGCGACCGCCCAGACATGGTGTCCGTAGAGGTGGCCGGCGTCGCTCTGCTCCAGGCGCCGGCGGAGCTCGGCGAAGGCAGCCCAGTCGTGGTGCAGGGCCTCGGGCCGCGCCGCCTTCAGGCTGGGCGCCGGATGCCGGTAGAACTGCCCACCGGTCTGGGACGAGGAGTCCAGCAGAGCTACGGACAGGCCGAGTTCGGCGGCGGTGACGGCGCCCGCGAGACCGGCGGAGCCCGCTCCGATCACCGCGAGGTCGTACGGGTCAGACGCTGAGGCCGGCATGGCCGTGTCCCTCCTGGGTGGTGATCGCGTCGCCGGGACGGGCAGGCACCAGACAGGCTCTGCGGTTGGGCTCCCCGTTGATGACGGCGAGACAGTCGTAGCACTGCCCGATGCCGCAGAAGACACCCCGCGGCCGGCCGGCGTTGCGCGTGGTGCGCCAGGCGAGGATGCCCGCGGTCCACAGGGCTGCGGCGACGGACTGCCCGGGCAGGGCGGTGACCGGACTGCCGTCCATCGTGATCTCGAACGACGGGCCGGGGTTCGCCCCGACCAGGTCGGTGGGGGTACGGGCCACTGCGGGCCTCCTCTCGTAGCAGACGGGTCAGGGTCAAGCGGCGGATTCGAAGCGGCCGGGCTCGAACGGGCCCAGGTCCAGCGGCAGTTCACCGCCGTCCAAACAGCGTGCGACGATCAGCCCGGTGGCCGGGGCAAGCCCGATCCCCGCGCCTTCGTGACCGCAGGCGTGCAGCAGGCCCGGCACCCGCGGATCGTGGCCGATGGCAGGGAGATGGTCGGGCAGGTACGGGCGGAACCCCGCATACGTCCGCATCGCCCGCACCCCGGCCAGGACCGGGAACAGTGCGGTGGCCTGCGCCGCCAGACGGCGCATCACCTCGGTCGACAACGTGACGTCGAAGCCGACCCGTTCCCGGCTGGCACCGATCAGGACGGGGCCCGCCGGGGTGCCCTCGACCACGGCCGAGGTTTGCAGCGCGGCCGAACCGCTCGCGACATCGGCGACATAGTCCGCGGAGTACACCTTGTGCCGCACCACGCGCGGCAGCGGTTCGGTGACAAGGACGAAACCGCGGCGGGGCAGCACGGGAAGCTTGACGCCCGCAAGCCGGGCCAGCTCGCCACCCCAGGCGCCGGCGGCGTTGACCACGTACGGGGCATGCACATCGCCGGCCACCGTATGCACCCCCCGCACCCGTCCGTCCGCCGTGGTGAGCAGGCCGGTGACTTCCTCGTCGAGCCTGAGGCGCACCTGGTCACCGCCCGCGCGCAGCAGATGCGCGGCCGCCAGGGCCGGCATGACCTGCGCATCCTGGGGGTAGTGGAAGCCACCTGCCAGGCCGGGGGCCAGATGCGGCTCCAGGTCCTTCAACCCGTCCCCCGGGACTTCCTCCGACTGCACACCGGCCTTCTCCTGTCCGGCCGCGAAGTCGCGCAGGGCTTGCATCCCGGCCTCCCCGGAGGCGACGACGAGGCCGCCCTTGGGTTCGTACTCGATCTGCGGCGGGAGCAGTTCGGCCAGCTCCCGCCACAACCCGGTGGACAGCAAAGCGAGTTCGAGTTCGGGTCCGGGCTCCTTGTCGGAGACCAGGAGGTTGCCCTCGCCGGCACCCGTGCTGCCGCCCGCGACGGGGCCGCGGTCGATCACGGTGACGGAGAGGCCGGCTCGGGCCGCGTAGTAGGCACAGGCCGCGCCGACCACGCCCGCACCGACGACGATGACGTCCGAGGTGTTTCTTGTGAGCACAGCAGTAATATTTCACATAGCACTGACGATGCCAAGGGTTTCGCGCGATCCGCCCGCCGCTCACCCCTCCAACGGTCCCCCTCGGACACAGGTGAGTAACGGACTCGCCGATGCCTTGTCAGTGCAATTTCACATTACTATGTTACCGGTCACATTCCAGCCCTCTGGCTGGCCGACTGTTCTCGGAGTGACCACTGATGAACAAGCGCACCCTTACCGCCGTCGCTACCGCCCTGGCGGCGACCATCGCACTCGGCACAGCCGGCTGTTCCGGCTCCCAGCACCCGGCCGCGGGCAACGGCGCCGGCGGCAAGAACCCGGCGACTGCCAACCAAGGCGCCGCAGTCGGCGGCACTCCACAGAAGGGCGGCACCCTCACGGTCCTGTCCAACCAGGACTTCACCCACCTCGACCCGGCCCGCAACTGGGTGATGAGCGACATGGAGTTCGGGACCCGGCTGCTCTACCGCACCCTGGTCACCTACAAGGCAGCCCCCGGCACGGCGGGCGGTGAACTCGTCCCGGACCTCGCAACCGACCTCGGCACCTCCTCCAACGGCGCCAAGACCTGGACCTTCCGCCTCAAGCAGGGAGTCAAGTACGAGGACGGCACGCCCGTCACCGCGCAGGACATCAAGTACAACGTGGAGCGGTCCTTCTCCCCCGACCTGCCCGGCGGCGCGGACTACGCGGCCCGCTACCTGGCCGGCGCCGAGGGCTACCAGGGGCCGGCCGAGGGCAAGCACCTCGCCTCCATCAGGACGCCTGACGACCACACGATCGTCTTCGAACTCCGCAAGCCCTTCGCGGAGTTCCCCAACGCCACCGTCATGCCGACCTTCGCCCCGGTACCCAAGGGCCAGGACAAGGGGCCGCAGTACGACAACCGGCCGTTCTCCTCGGGCCCGTACAAGATCGAGTCGTACGAGCGCGGCAAGAAGCTGGTGCTTGTGCGCAACGCCAGCTGGGACGCCTCGACCGACGAGGTGCGCAAGGCGTACCCGGACAAGCTGGTCATGGTGATGGGGCTGAAGGCCAACCAGATCGACGACCGGCTGATCGCCAGCCAGGGCGCGGACGCCTCCGCCGTCTCCTGGGGTGCGCTGCGGCCGGAGAGCGCGGCCAAGGTGCTGCCCAGCGCGGAGGTGCGGAAGCGGCTGATTGCCGAGTCGACCAACTGCACGGACATGGTCCAGATGCACACCGGGCGGGCTCCGTTCAATGATGTGAAGGTCCGTCAGGCGGTGCAGTACGCGCTGGACAGGGACTCGGTGCTCACTGCCTCGGGCGGCCCCGCCTTCAACGACCTGTCCACCGCCTACATGCCGGCCACCCTCTTCGACGGCAAGGAACCGGACACTCTGAAGATCCCCGCGACCGGGGATGTCGAGAAGGCGAAGCAGCTGCTGAAGGAGGCGGGCAAGCCGGACGGGTTCGAGACGAAGATGACCGTCTCGACCGGGGACAAGGGGCGGGCCGAGGCGATCCAGCAGTCGCTGGGCAAGGCCGGGATCAAGGTCACCATCGAGACCGTCGACCCGTCGGCGTTCTACGCGACGATCGGCGACACCAAGAACCGCACCGACATCGCCTACACGGGCTGGTGCCCCGACTACCCGTCCGGCTCCACCTTCCTGCCGTTCGTCTTCGACGGCCGCTACATCAAGGAGAAGGGCAACTCCGGCAACCACTCGCTCTTCCGCGACCAGCCGACCATGAAGCGGATGGACGAAATCGCCGCCATGACCGATGCCAGGCAGGCCAACACCGCCTGGCGGCAGCTGGACGGCGAGATCCTCGCCAAGGCCCCCGCCGTACCGGTCCTGGTCCGCCGCTGGCCCCTGGTGCTCGGCAGCAACATCGCCGGCGCCTACGGTCAGACCTCCTTCGGCGGTCAGCTCGACTACGCCGCAGTCGGCCTCAAGGACCCCTCCAAGAGCCAGGGCTGAGGGTTCGACAGATCATGACCACCGCAACTGCACCAGTGGAGGTTCCGGCGGGCAGCGGCCCCTGGCAGCTGGCCCGCGCGGAACTGCGCCGCCGCACCTCCGTCAAGATCTCCCTTGTCATCGTCGCGCTCTTCGTCGTCATGGCCGCCGCCGCGCCCCTGCTGAGCGCACTGGGCGGCTGGTCGCCCGACGAGTTCGACAAGTCCGCCGTCGACCCCTATCTGGGCGGTCTGCCGCTCGGACCGCTCGGCGGGATCTCCGCCGACCACTGGCTGGGCGTCGAACCCGTCTCCGGCCGCGACCTGTTCGCCCGGGTCGTGCACGGCGCCCAGGTCTCCCTCCTGATCGCCTTCACCGCGACCGCGATCGTCGTGGTCGCGGGCACGGCGGCCGGGATCGCGGCAGGCTACTTCGGCGGCCGCACCGACGCGGTCCTCAGCCGGATCATGGACCTGACCATGTCCTTCCCCTCCCTCATCTTCATGATCGCGATGATGTCGGTGGCCAAGGACGTCAACCGGATCGTGCTGATGACCGCGGTGATCGGGCTGTTCGGCTGGCCCGGCATCGCCCGCGTGGTCCGCGGCCAGACACTCTCGCTCAAGCACCGCGAGTACGTCGACGCCGCGCGGGTGGGCGGATCGGGGCCCTGGCGGATCCTCACCCGCGACATCCTCCCGGGCGTCGCCGGGCCCGTCATCGCGTACACCACCCTGATCATCCCGGGCATGATCGCCACCGAAGCGGCCCTGAGCTATCTGGGCGTCGGCGTCCGCCCGCCCACCCCCTCCTGGGGCCAGATGATCGCCGAGAGCGTCGCCTTCTACGACACGGATCCCATGTACTTCGTCATCCCGAGCATCTGCCTCTTCCTCGCCGTGCTCGCCTTCACCCTCCTCGGAGACGCGCTGCGGGACATCCTCGACCCGAGGGGAAGCCGCACATGACCCGCTACCTCGGCCGCCGGCTGCTCGGCGTGATCGGCGTGCTCATCGCGATCGCCGCCGTCACCTTCACCATCTTCTACGTCCTGCCCTCCGACCCGGCCGCCGCGGCCTGCGGCAAGTCGTGCAGCGCCGAACGCCTGACGGCGATCCGCGCCCACATGGGCCTGGACCAGCCGATCTGGGTGCAGTTCTGGGACTTCCTGAGCGGCATCTTCACCGGCCGCACCCTGGGCAGCGGCCAGTACGCGCTGCACTGCGGCTTTCCGTGCCTGGGCTACTCGTACGAGAACAGCGAGTCCGTCTGGGGCCTGCTGATGGACCGGCTTCCGGTCTCCGCCTCGCTCGCGTTCGGCGCGGCGGTGCTGTGGCTGCTGCTCGGCCTGACCGCCGGAGTCACCGCCGCCCTGCGCAAGGACACCCTGCTCGACCGGGTCCTGATGATCGGCGCGGTCGGCGCCGCCTCGATGCCCGTGTACTTCACCTCGATGATGCTCATCTACGGGCTGATCCGGGTGGCGGGGCTGTTCCCCTATCCGCAGTACGTGTCCTTCGGCAGCGACCCCGTCAACTGGGCGACCAACCTGCTCCTGCCGTGGCTGGCACTCGCCATCCTGTACGCGGCCATGTACGCACGCCAGAGCCGCAGTTCGATGATCGAGACGATGGCGGAGCCGTTCATCCGCACGGCCCGCGCCAAGGGCCTGCCGCGTCGCACGGTCGTCGTCAAGCACGGGTTGCGGGCCGGCATGACGCCGATCCTCACCATCTTCGGCATGGACCTGGGCGGGCTGCTCGCGGGCGCCGTCATCACCGAGTCCATCTTCGGACTCCCGGGCATCGGCCGGCTTTTCTACGGCGCGCTCTCCAGCGGGGACCAGCCGGTCATCCTCGGGGTCACGCTGCTCGCCGCCACCTTCATCGTCGTCGCCAACCTGGCCGTCGACCTGCTGTACGCCGTCGTCGACCCGAGGGTGAGGTTCTGATGACCGGAAGCCAATCTCTGCTGAGCGTACGAGACTTGAGTGTCACCTTCGCGACGAAGCGGGGGCCGGTACGGGCCGTGGACTCACTCAGCTTCGACGTCCACCGGGGCCGCACCCTGGGCATCGTCGGCGAGTCCGGTTCGGGCAAGTCCGTCACCTCGATGGCGGTACTCGGGCTGCACACCGCCGCCGAGGTCACCGGCTCGATCAGCCTCGACGGACAGGAGCTGCTGGGGCTCCGGGAGCGGGAGCTGAACCGGCTGCGGGGCCGCCGGATGGCCATGATCTTCCAGGACCCGCTCTCCAGCCTCCACCCGTACTACACGGTCGGCGAGCAGATCGCCGAACACCACCGGGTCCACTTCAACTCCCGCCGTGCGGTGGCACACAGACGGGCCGTGGAGATGCTCGCCGAGGTCGGCATCCCCGAGCCGGAACGCCGGGCGGGCGAGTATCCGCACCAGTTCTCCGGCGGGATGCGCCAGCGCGTGATGATCGCCATGGCGCTGGCCTGCGAGCCCGAACTCCTCATCGCGGACGAGCCGACCACCGCCCTCGACGTCACCGTCCAGGCCCAGATCCTGGAGCTGATCGCCCGGCTGCAGGAGGAGCGTGGACTCGCCGTCGTCATGATCACCCACGATCTCGGGGTGGTCGCCCGGGTCGCCCACGAGGTGCTGGTGATGTACGGCGGACGCGCGGCCGAACAGGCCCCGGTGGACACCCTGTTCGCAACCCCCGCCCATCCCTACACCCGCGGGCTGCTCGACTCCCTGCCCCGGCTCGACGACAGCGACGACGAACCGCTGCGGGCCATCCCCGGCAGCCCGCCGTCCCTGCTGGCACCCGCCCCCGGCTGTGCGTTCGCGCCCCGCTGCCCCCGGGCGGCAGGCGCGTTGGAGAGCGAGCGGCTGCGCTGCGAGACCGAACGGCCCCTGCTCTCCGGACCGGCCGAGCATCCGGCCGCCTGCCACCTCCCCGCATACGAAGGCGTCACCTCATGACCAGTACAGCTCAGCCACTCCTCAGCGTGCGGCCGCTCCTCAGCGTGCGGGACGTAACGATGGCCTTCCCGGGAAAGCGCCGCCGTGCGGATCCCGTGCGAGCCGTCGACGGCATCAGCTTCGATGTGGCCGCCGGGGAAACGCTTGGCCTGGTCGGCGAGTCCGGCTGCGGCAAGTCCACCACCGGCCGCATGATCGTACGGCTCCTGGAACCCACCACCGGAGCGATCACCTACGACGGCCACGACATCAGCCATCTGTCCCAGCGCGAACTCAAGCCACTGCGCCGCGAACTCCAGATGGTCTTCCAGGACCCGCACTCCTCCCTCAATCCGCGCCAGACCGTGGCCCGGATCATCTCCGACCCCCTTCTGGCGCAAGGGAGTTCGTCGGCGGACGCACGCAAGCGGGCAGCCGAGCTGATGGACCTGGTCGGACTCATCCCCGAGCACATCGACCGCTATCCGCACGAGTTCTCCGGCGGCCAGGCCCAGCGCATCGGCATCGCCCGCTCGCTCGCCACCAGCCCCCGGCTGGTCGTCGCCGACGAGCCCGTCTCCGCCCTCGACGTCTCCGTACAGGCCCAGATCGTCAACCTCATGGAACGCCTCCAGCAGGAGCTCGGCCTGGCCTACCTCTTCATCGCCCACGACCTCTCGGTCGTCAAGCGGGTCTGCGACCGGGTCGCCGTCATGTACCTCGGCCGGATCGTCGAAATCGGCGACAAGGAACGGGTGTACGCCGCCCCTGCCCACCCCTACACCCGGGCGCTGCTCTCCGCGGTGCCCCTGCCCGACCCCGCAGCCGAGCGGGCCCGTGAGCGCATCACACTCCTGGGCGACCCGCCCAGCCCGGCCTCTCCCCCACCGGGCTGCACCTTCCACCCGCGCTGCCCCAAGGCTCAGGCCATCTGCCGCGCCGAGGCACCACTGCTGCGGATCGCCGCACCCGGCGAGCCGCGGGAGGTCGCCTGCCACTTCCCAGAGGCGGCCTGAACACGGTCGCGCCCCGGATCCGCACAACGGATCCGGGGCACAACTGTTCAATCCTGGCTACGACTTGGTGATTCGCACCGTCTCTCCGTAGCCATCGGCGCTCAGCACGTCGATCCGTACACCGGCCGCGGAGTCCGTGAATGACTCACCGGCCCAGTACGGGGCGTCGTCCAGCGGGCGGCACCCGCTCGCCGGAGTGGCACTGGGCCTGGCGTCCATGACCCGGATCGGTCCGTAGCCGGTCTGCACGGATGTGTCGACCTTGTAGACCAGCGCGCCGGTCGAACAGGCTGCCGTGTCCGCCTGGACCGACCGGCGGGATTCGACGACGTACGCGGTCGCCGGTCCCGTACGCACCACGGCCAACTTGGTGCCGCTGCCGTACTCGACCGCGGTGAGATACACCGTGCCGCTGCCCGCCGAGGCCTGGCAGTAGACCTGGCTGTCATCGGTCCAGCCGAGCTTCCACGACTCCCAGCCGAAATACTGCGGCGCCTTCCCCCCAACCAGACCCATCACGTCCCAGCCGCCGACGAACCGGTGGCCATCGGTGCCCGTGTCAAAGGCGTACAGGTCCGGCAGCCCGAAGCTGTGGGCGGTCTCATGGCCGACCAGCTTCGGACCCCAGTGCCACATGTCCTGGCCGAAGGTCACCGCCCACTTGATCCTGGTGCCGTCGGCGACGACACCCGCCGCGCCCGGGTCGTACACGTACGTGGGGGTGAAGGAGATCGCCGACGCGTTCTTCGTCGCGACGACGTACACCATGTCGTACCGCGAGAAGTCCACATACGGGTCGGCGGCCGTCACGGCATCCCTGAGGTATGCCTCGTGTGCCTCGTGGCCGAGACCGCGTGCGAAGCCGTAGTCGGTGGAGTTGTGCGGCATCCGAACCCAGCGCTGCTGCTGGGTGATGGCAAGCCACACCTTGCCGTACGAGGCGTTCCACAGCCAGTCCGCGCCGGGCGTGAGCTGTGCGGCGTCGTCGGCCGGAGACTCGGTGGCCGGCGTGTCCGGGAAGTCCACGAAGATCATGCCGACCCTGATGGTGCCGACGGGGCGCTGGAAGACGGAGTAGTCGGTGTCGTGGCCCTCGTCCGTCCAGCCGGTGGTGCCGCCAAGGGCACAGGCTGATGGGCCGGCTGAGGCCGCATTGGCGGACGGGGTGCCGAGGAGCAGCAGGAGCATGGCGGCGAGCAGCGCAGGCAGAAGCACCCTGTGCGCCGGCGTCAAGTGGTGGGACTGTCTCACCGGATCAGTACCTCTCGATGTATGGCGTGTGACATTTCACATAAGACTGCGGATGCGCGCCCCTGTCCGAAAGCTGTCGTCGCTCCATAACATCCACGCCATGGATCTGGAGGTACGGCATCTGCGGGTGGTGTGCGCGATCGCCGAGGCGGGCAGCCTCACTCGCGCCGCCGCCTCGCTGCGCATGACTCAGCCAGGGCTCAGCACCCAACTGCGCCGCATTGAGACCATGCTGGGCGGAGCCCTCTTCGACCGCAGGCAAGCCGGCGCCGTCCCCACACCCTTCGGCGAGCTGGTACTGAGCCGGGCGCACGCCATCCTGCCGGGCATCGACGACCTCCTCGCCGACACCGCCCGGGCCGCCCTGGCCGCCCGCCGAACCTCGACCCCTGAGCGGGTCCGCATCGGGTCGGTCGGCGCCCCCCTGCTCGGCCATCTCATTCTGGCCGTAAAGGAGCTGCTGCCCCACTCCGAAGTGACCTCGCGCTGTCAGTACTCCCCCACAACTCTGCTCGACGATCTTGCGGCGGGCCGTTTGGAAGCGACGGTGCTCGGCGACCATCCCGACCAGGAGCTACCGCCACTTGAGGGCGTGGTGCTCAACCCGATCGTCACCGAGCCCGTATTCGCCCTCCTGCCGACGGCCCACCCGCTGGCGGCGCAGGAGGAGGTCTCGCTCGCTCAACTCATGAACGAGGACTGGGCAGTTCCCCGCCCCGACAGCGACCGCACCCGCGAATACTGGTCGTCCGTCTGCGCTCAGGCAGGTCGCCGTCCGTTCACCCCGTACGAAGCCGAGGGGCGGCAGTTGATCGAGATCGTACGGGCCGGCTTGGCCGTCAGCCTCTGCCAGGCCACGTTCATCGAGGCCCCGGGCGTCGCTGTCCGTCCCCTCGCCGGAAATCCTCTGTGGTACCGGCATGTTCTGGCCTGGCACCGCGACGGCGCTCTCGCCGCACACGGTGCCGAAATCCACCGCAGAGTCGCCGCCGGCTATCTGGACACCTGCGCCGCCAGCCCTGCGTACGCACGCTGGCGAGAACGGCATCCGCAATCGGCCGGATCGGCGGAGACCAGAACCTGAACCCATGGGCGAGGGGCACGCGGCTGACGAAGCCGTTGTCGCAGCCGGAGGTGGCTGTCGAGGCCGCGGTCGTGGCTGACCAGCTGGTCGGGCTGCTGGTGGAGCGGGCCGCTCCGAAGGCCTGCAACGCAGGGGGACTCGGCCGAACGCGCGGCGGCCCTGCACCGGCCTGCCGGCACCGCCGTCTTCCCGACCCTGGCACCCGGGTCGGCATTGCGGTCCGGCGCCTTGTCGTGGACAGTTGCTCTCGGTACAGAGAGCCGAGAGATCGACGCCGCGCCGCCCGAAGAGGGCAGCCTTGGTCCTCTTCGTGAGCGCTTGGAGGAGAGGTCGGACCGGTATGAGAGGACCGCTGCTGCACCGGCGGTTTCCACAGCTGGTCACCTCATTGCCGTACCTCCCGCTCGGCGATCGGCCGACGCCCGTACGCGAGCTGACCGGGTTGGCACACGGGATCTCGCTGTGGTGCAAGGACGAGAGCGGGTTCGGCTCGGGCGGGTGGGGTGGCAACAAGATCCGCAAGCTTGAGTGGATCCTCCCCGATGTGCAACGCCGTGGGACACGAACCATCCTCACAGTGGGTGGTCTCGGTACGAACTGGGGTCTGGCCACGGCTCTTTACGCTCGGGAGCAGGGCCTGACCACCGCGCTCGCCCTGATCGACCAACCGGTCGACGACCACGTCCGGGCACAACTGGAGCGGCTTCGACGGTCCGGTGCCACCCTGCACTTCACCCGTACCAAGAATCGGACAATCGCCGCCGCCCCCTGGCTCTTTCTTCGCCATGCCACGGGGAGACGGCTGCCATACTTCCTGCCGGCGGGCGGATCGGCACCGGTCGGTACGCTCGGGTACGTCGAAGCAGCCCTCGAGCTCGCGGCCCAGGTAGCGGACGGAGCCCTGCCGGAACCCTCGCATGTGGTCACCGCCGTCGGCTCAGGGGGTACAGCCGCGGGGCTGGCTCTCGGCCTCCGGCTGGCAGGGCTGCGCCGCACCCGAGTGGTGGGCGTCGTCGTCAACCACACGCTTCGGCTGGACGCGCAAGCCGTGGTCACGCTGGCCAGGAAAACCGAGCGTTTGCTTCGCAGGCGGGGCGCGAACCTTCCTCCGATCCAGATCGCGCCCGACCACGTGACGATGGTGCGGGACTGGCTGGGCCCGGGCTACGGTTACGCCACACCGCAGGCCGTTGAGGCGCAGCGACTCGCCGCCGACAGTGCGCACATGGAGCTTGAGCCCGTGTACACGGCGAAAGCGCTGGCTGCCCTGCTCGCGATGGCGGCCGACGGTCGCCTCGGCACCGGCCCTGTTCTGTTCCTCCATACCCACGGCCCCAGGGACGACCTCTGAGCACCACCGGCTCGACCTCGACAACACCTACGCGGTGCATTCGATGCAGCGCATCGGGCGGGCGGCGTCAGCCCTGGCCGGACCTGCGCTGCGGGTCCGGCCAGGGCATGAGTGGGACGGTCTTCATCGACGACGTGCGGTCTCATGGCGGGTGCGCGTCCGGAGAAGCACGATGCCTGCGATCAGCAGCACAGCTCCGGCCGCAGAAGGCCACAGCTGGGCGCCAGTAGCCGCAAGCCCGCCCGGTCCGGCTTGGCGCTCGCTGCTGCTGCCGTCCTGCGCCAGGCCGTTCTCACCGGCGTCCTGCGTGCTCTGCGCGCCAGGCGTACCGGCACCCGACCCCGCCGCAACCTGAGGTTTCTCCACATCACCCGCAGTGTCCGGCGCGCCCGTCGCACCAGGCTTAGCAGCAGCCGGCCCGGCCGCAACCTCGGGCCTCTCCACACCACCCGCAGCGTCCGGCGCACCCGTCGCACCAGGCTTAGCAGCCGAACCCGCCGCAACCTCAGGCCTCTCCACACCACCCGCAGCGTCCGGCGTACCCGTCGCACCAGGCTTAGCAGCCGAACCCGCCGCAACCTCAGGCCTCTCCACACCACCCGCAGCGTCCGGCGTACCCGTCGCACCAGGCTTAGC
>NZ_JBEZKA010000011.1:0-17720 GCF_040651435.1 Streptomyces sp. NPDC048479 | reverse complement strand
GCAGCAGCCGGCCCCGCCGCAACCTCAGGCCTCTCCACACCACCGGCCGGAGGGGCGCCGGGGCCGCACTCTCGTCCGTCGTTGATGCAACGCACCACCTCCCGCATAAGGTTGTCGTCGAAGACGTTGATGAAGTCGCCGTGGTCGGTGACCGGCTTGTGCAGCTGCTCAGGGAAGGAGTCGACCGCGAACACCGCGGGTTTTCCCCCGTCGAAAACCGGCGGCGGCACGTCGTAGACGATCCGCTGCACGAGCTGCGGAATGGCCCGGAAGCCGTTGGGGCAGCGGCCGTTCCGGTCGGCGAAGGACACGTGCGTGCGGTGGTTGGCGCTGTCGGTGTTCTGACCGTCCCAGCAGCTCTGGAACTTGAAGGCACGGACCACTTGGCTGCCCTCGGGGCAGACTGGGTACTTGTCCTTCAGCTGGCGGTTCTCGAAGCCGGTGCAGCTCCAGGAGGCATTGGCATTCGCGTTGCCGTTGACGAAGGCTTTGGCGTCACCGGTGATGATCCGCAGGAAGCGGGGCATCGCGGTGACCTTGCCGACCGGGCTGCCCGCGAAGTTCAGCGTGACCTGGGCCGGAGTCTGGATCTCGCCGACGTTCTGGTCCTTGCCGCCACCGTCCGCGTCGGCGTCGGCCTCCTTCTGGCCGTTCTGCAGGCGCAGGACGGGCCAGTAGTAGGTCGACTTGTCACCCTGGTCGCGGCACGTGGTCCGGCCGTTGGCGAGATCGTCGTCGCTCGCGAAGGCGTCGTTGGCCTGATTGCCCACATAGTCGTGCACGTGGTGCGCGCCATTGCTCACACCGGGCGCCACGATCACGTTGTCCGGGTTGAACTTGCCGTTCGCGTTGACACCGCAGTCGGTGGAGAAGGTGCCGCGGGAGGCCTTGCGGAGCGTGCGCGGGGTGCGGACATTCGGCTTGACGGACTGGATGTCGACGAAGTCGGACGCCTCAGGACCGTTGTCCGCCTGGCCACCGTTGCCGTTGCCCTGGTCGCCGTTGCCGTTGTTCTGGCCGCCAGCCTGGTCCTGCCCCTGGCCGTTGCCCTCACCGGCGTTGGCCCCGTCTGCGTCATCCACTTGAAGAGTGCACGGGGCCATCGGATCCAGTCCCTGCGGGCGCTTCCCTGCCGCACGGCTGATGGCTACGGCTATGCGGTCGATGCTTGCTGCGCGCTTGTTCTTCAGCGGCTCGAGGACAGCGTTCCGGGCGAACAGCGGATCCCGCTCCATCTGTTCCTTCTCGTCGACGAACCGCTGATAGGCCTCGGTGATCTGGCTGTCCAGCGTGGCAAGTTCGCGGTCGACCTCCAGCCTGGCCCCATCCGGTACTTCGGGCAGCCCGTTCGCAACCTCAGGACACTTGATCGTGGACGCGGAGGCGCCGGCGCTCTGGGTCTGATTCTGCTGTTGCCCGTTCCATTCGCCGGGCCAGGGGCCCCGTCCCTCGCCGGCGGAGGCGTAGGAGTTGACCGCGATGAGGCCACCCCCGCCCAGCATGAGCGCGATCGAGGCAACGACTGCTCTTTTGCCTCTCTTTGAGCGTCTTCGCACTGTACGCCTCATTGGAACTCCTATGTTTCATTGCCGGTCGGCCGTTAACATGCGCTGGCTGAGGGAGAAGCGCTGTGCTACGTACGGAAGAGACCCACGAAGTGTTCAACGCGAACAGCAATTCGTAGCAACCTCCAGCGATGGAGGTGCCTGAGGCGGTCCGCGTCGCCGAACCGGGAGCCGTTCATCCAGCACACATACCGCCCTTGGCCGTGCAGGCCACCAACGCCGCCGGTGGCGGCCTGCCGGGCCGGGTACCGACCGTGACCTGGACGCTTGTTGGCTCGATTCCGTTGGAAGCTGTCATTGGTGCCACTAGGGAGCGGCGGACCGGCTGTCTAGCGTCGGTGGCGAACCCGGCACAGACCGGTTCGCATCCATCCCGAACGGAACACAAATGCACGCCCAGATCGTCTTGTTCGACGGCTTCGACCCGCTCGACGTCATCGCCCCCTACGAGGTCCTGTACGCCGGCGGCACCGCCTCCGCCGGGGCGGTGACGGTGGAGCTGGTCTCCGCCGAGGGAGCGCGCGAAGTGGCCAGCGGTACCGGCGACCTGGCCTTGCGGGCGACGGCCCGCCTCGATCCCGAGCACGCCGACCTCGTCCTGGTCCCCGGCGCGTCGGGCCGCGTCGAGGAGAACGACGGGAAGCCGGGACCGGACTCTGGCCGGCAGTCGGAGGACGAAGCAATTCCTGTCCTGCTGGGCCGCACCCTGGAAACCGGCTTGCCACCCCTGCTGAAGTCCGCCATGGAACGCCCCGGGGTAACAGTGAGCGCGGTGTGCGGCGGCTCGCTCGTCCTGGCCATGGCCGGCCTCCTGGAGGGCCGTAACGCAACCACTCACCACATGGGTATGGACCTGCTGGACGCCACCGGTGTGCGAGCCGTGCCCGCGCGCGTCGTCGACGACGGTGACCTCGTCACCGGCGCCGGCGTCACCTCGGGCCTGGACCTGGCGCTGTACCTGCTGGAGCGCGAGGTGGGTCCCAAGGTCGCTCATGCCGTCGAGGAACTGTTCTCCTACGAGCGCCGCGGCATCGTCTGGCGCGACCAGGGTCCGACGCCCGCCGCCTTCTGAGACACCCCTTCACTTCTTCCCTTGTGCCGCGCCGGCGCACCACCCGTAAGGAAGCCCCCCGCATGTCCGTCGAAGGAACCTGGGACCTGAACATCTCGACCCCCATCGGCAAAATCACGGCCGTCGTCGACCTCCACTCGGCGAACGGCGCCCTGACGGGTACCGCCCACGGCGCCGGAGAGGACGTCGCTCTGAACAACCCGGCGCTCGACGGCGACCGCCTCACCTGGACCCAGTCGATCGCCAAGCCCCTGAGGCTGAACCTCGCCTTCGCCGTCACGGTCGACGGAGACACCATGACCGGCAGCTCCAAGGCCGGCCGCCTGCCCGCCTCCAAGGTCACCGGCCACCGCCGCACCCGCCGGGCCAGGGATGCATCCCAACGATGACCGTCGTCGCACCAACACGATGCGTGATTTCAGTCCGCCGCCTGGCCGTCCGTCGTGTCCGTCGACGGCCGATGGGCGGGCCACGCGTTGAGGGCGCTTGCCAGCTGGGCGCGCGAACGGACGTCCAGTTTCTGGTAGATGCGGGTGAGCCGCGCCTCGACCGTCTTCACGCTGAGGTACAGCTTCGCCGCCGCCTCCTGGTTGCTGGCCCCCTGGCCGACCAGCAGCGCGAGCCGCAGCTCCGCCTCCGTGAGGGAGGTCACGGCGCCGCCGCGGGCCGGGGCGGGTTCGGTCGTACGGGACGGTGTCTCCGTCACCAGTGCCAGCCAGGGCGACGCCCCCGCCCGTTCGAAGACCGCGGCGGCGGCCTGCAGCGCGTTCTGCGCGGCCGACCGTCTGCGGCGGCGGCGTTCGACCCGGGCGAGCGCGATCAGCGCCCGTCCGCGTGCCAGCGGCAGCCCCGCCGCCGCGAAGCGATCGGCGGTCTCGGTCAGCAGCCCCGCCGCCTCATCGGGCTTTCCGACCGCCGCCAGATGCAGGCCGTACGCACGGTCGCAGCCGAGCAGCACCGTTGCGCGGCCCAGTCGTTCGGCGACGGGACGCACATCGGCGAGCAGGGCCGCGGCCTCCTCGGGGGCATCGCTCGCGATCAGCGCCTCGGCCAGCTCCTCGTGCCAGCGCAGCATGGAGGGGTCGACCGTCGACTGGGCGCGCTCACCGGACTGCACCCGGCGCAGGGTCTCCAGGGCGTTCGCCACATCCCCGGTCACGAGCTGGACCCGGCCGAGTGCGTACAGACTGCGGGAGAGGAAGACATGGTCGCCCTCCTCCTCGGATGCCTGGACACTGCGCCGGGCGTAGCTCGCGGCGCGCGCGAAACTGCCGCCGGCGCTCTCCGCGAGAGCCAGCGTGTACCAGGCGGGCCCCGGCGAGAGGCCGGCCTCCAACGTCAGCGCGAGCGACCGCCCGGCGTGCGCGAGCGACGCCGCGCACTGCCCCTGCCGGGCGTCGATCTCCGCGAGCGTGTGGAACAGCTCGATGGCGTCCTCCACCGGGCCACGGCGCTCGACCAGCGGCAGCAGGGCGTTGAGCTGGTCGCGGGCGTCGGTGAGCCGGTCGTCGAACAGCGCATGGCGGATCGTCAGGATCTGTGCGGCGTTACGGATGCCCAGCGGCCGCACGACCATCTCGAGGGCTCGTGCCTCGGTGAGGACCTGCTCCGCGTCCGGCGAGCCCAGGACGCGGTCCATGCGCGCCTGGACGGTCAGCGCCGTGGCCGCCGTCATACAGTCGCCGACCGAAGAGGCCAGCGCCGCGGACTCGACGGCGGCGGCCCGGGAGCGTACGGGATCACCGTCGGCCAGCACGTGCTTCACTGCCAGCCGCAGCTGGACGGCCGCCCGCAGCGCCGTGTCGCCCTCGGAATCCTCCATGGCGTGGACGTAGATCTCGTCGAGGTCGGTCAGTCCCTGCCCGGCCGTGTCCAGCACCGCGAGCCGCGCGCGAACCCGGTCGGCGGGTGCGGCGTCGCGGGCGAGGAGATCGGTGGCGGCGCGCATCGCCAGGTCCGCGCGGGCGGCGCGGGCGGCCTCTTCGGCGGCGTCGACGAGCCGGGCAAGCCGCTGCGCGCTGTGCCGGCCGGGCGTGGACTCGGCGGCGAGCAGGGCGAGTTCGGCGGCCAGTGCGCTGTTCCCGCGGCGTCGTGCCATGTCGGCCGCGGCCGCGACCTCCGCTGCCAGTTGCTCGTCGGGTGCGTCCGTGGCCAGCGCCCGGTGCCGTACGGCCTCGACAGGGTCGTCCACGACCTGCGCGAGAGCCGCATGACCGTCGCTGCGCTCGGCCCAGTCGGCGTCGTGCACCAACGTGGAGGGCAGCAGCCCTGCCGTGAACGCGACCGTGCCGTCCTCCGTCAGTGAGATGAGATTCGCCCGCTCGGCGGCGGCGAGGTCGGCCTCGGCCGTGGGGCGGCCCGTGCGGCGGATCAGCGAAGCCGTCGGACGCAGCGCCAGTGCGGCCAGCAGGAGCGTGTCACGCACGGCGGGGGAGGCGGCGCCGAGCAGTTGACGTGCGAGATCGCGTGCGCGCCCGGACAGGGACAGGGCCTCGGCGTGGTGCACCGGCGTCCTGGCGTCGGCGAGGGACCGGCCGACGGCGAGGGCGAGACGCGGATTGCCGCCGCTGGCCTTGTGGATACGGCCGGCCATCCGGGACGGCAGCCGGTGGTGGAAGAGGAGTTCGGCGATCTCGTCGGCGTGCAGCGGCGCTACGTTCAGGACGTCGGCCTCGGACGGCACCCACAGGGGCTCCGGGCAGGCAGCGTCCTGTGCCGGGGTACTCGTGGTGGATGTGTCGGGTCCGTATGCCGCCGGGGTCTCGACGGCGACGACGCGTAGCGCCGATGGAGCCAGATGCAGGGCGAACCGCAGCAGGTCGGCGCTGTCGGCGTCGATGCGCTGGACGCCGTCGACGACGAGCAGGACGGGACCGTGTGCGGCGAGCGTCCGCAGGATCTGGGCGAGGGCGAGCCGCAGGGCGATGGGGTCCCAGCCGTTGTCGGGCGCGGGCGCCTCGCGGCACAGCATGGCGACGGCGGTCCGCTGCGGTCCGGGCAGTCCCCCGAGGACGTCGTAGCTGCCGGGACCGCCGTCGGGCCGGGCTGCGGGCCAGGACGCGCAGGCCGAAATGGTCGCGACCAGGGCGGCGGCGGCCGCGCCGGGTATGTCCCGGTCGGCGGGCAGTGTGGCGAGCCAGAGTACGGTCTCGCCGCGGGACTCGGCGCGCGCGGCGGCGGCCAGGGCGACCTCGGTCTTGCCCACCCCCGCAGGGCCGGTGAGCAGGGCGCGCCCACGGGTGTGCAGGACCCGGTCGAGCCGGGTGAGGAGCTCCCCCCGCCCGACCGGTGCAGGGCGGTGCGCCGCCGTTGTCACCTCCCCACCACCCCCCTTGTGGCCTGCGCGGGACTCTGCCCGTTGAGAGCAGAGCATACGAATCAGGCCACCGCAGTCCAGGCTGCATGTCCGGCATGCGGACATGCGCCCGGACAGGCGGCGGGGCGCGCCCACGGCGATATGCCGCGAACGCGCCTCTGACCAGCTGTGATGCGGTTGTTTGGGTTGGTTCAGAAGGTGAGGCTCCAGGAGTCGATGTAGCCGGTGTCACCCGATGCCACATCGCGGACCTGCAGCTTCCAGGTGCCGCCTGCCACCTCGCTGGACGCGTCGACCGTGTACGTCGCAAGGACGTTGTCGGCGCTGTCGGACGATGACGAGGCCTTGAGGTTGCGCACCGTGCCGTCCGGCGCGATCAGGTCGATGACCAGGTCGCCGCGCCAGGTGTGCTTGATGTCCACGTTGACCTTGAGGGCAGCGGGGGCGTTGCCGGTGAGGCCGGTGACGGCGATCGACGAGCTGACGGTCGAGTTGTCCGCGATCGTCACGTCCGCCGTGTTGCTGAACGTCGTGCCGCCGGTGGTGCCGGTGACGGCGTTCACGGTCTTCGCCGCGTCGGCGATGCCGCTGCCGCAGCCGCCGGTGCAGGTGCCCGGCAGTGGCCTGGCGTTGCTCTTGATCGCGGCCTCTATCTCGGCCGGGGTCAGAGTGCTCTTGGCCGACTTGAGCAGCGCGGCGAGCCCGGCGATGTGCGGGGCGGCCATCGAAGTGCCCTGGTAGGGCTTGTAGTTCTCGGTCGACTGGGTGGTGGCCCCGGAGTTCAGCGTGGAGAGGATGCCGTTTTCGGGGGTGGTGACGGTGCCCGGGGTGTCGGTGGCGCGGCGGGTCTCGCCGCCGGGAGCCGACACGTCGACGATGGAGCCGAAGTTCGAGTAGAACGAGCGGTTGCCCTCGCGACTGGTGGACGCCACGTTGATGATGCCCGAGCAGTTGGCCGGGGTGAAGCCGGAGGCGTTGGCGTTGCTGTTGCCCGCCGCCACGACGACCGTGGTGCCACGCGACACCGCGCCGCTGATCGCGTTCTGGTAGACGCTGGGGCAGGTGGCGCTGGCGCCGCCGAGGCTCATGTTGATGACCTTGGCCGGGTTCGGGTTCGCCGGGACGCCCGGGACGGTACCGCCGGACGCCCAGGTGATCGCGTCGGCGATGTCCGCGGACGAGCCGCCGCACTTGCCGAGCACGCGGACCGGCTGGATCCTCGCGTTGTACGCGATACCCGCAACGCCCTTGCTGTTGCCCGCCGTTGCCGCGATGGTGCCCGCGACGTGCGTGCCGTGCCAGGAGGAGTTGCTCGCCTTGGAACCGGTGCCGCACTCGCCGTCGGTCGCGCTCCAGTCGCCCTCGTCCTTGGCGTCGCTGTCCCGGCCGTTGCCGTCCCGGGCGTCCGCGGCGGTCGAGATGAAGTCGTAGCCGGACACGACATTGGCGGCCACGTCCGTGTGGGCGGCGTAGCCGGTGTCGATGACGGCGACGGTGACGCCGCTGCCGGTGGTCTTGTCCCAGGCGCCGGGCACGTTCATGCCGCCGGTGGCCTCGAACAGGTCCCACTGCTTGGTGTACTCGGTGTCGTTCGGGGTGACGGCCATCGCGTAGGCGCGGATGTCGGGTTCCACGGACGCGACCGACGGATCGGCGCGGAAGGCGTCCAGGACCTCGGCGAGGTCATTCTTGGACGCCTTGCCACCGAGGTTGACCAGGGCGGCACCGCCGGCGAGCCGGCGCTCGAACGACAGGCTCTCACCGGTCTCGGAGGCCTTGGCCGTTGCGTCGGTCTTGGCCGCCGTGTTGGAAGTGGCCTCGGACGTCTTGGACTTGTAGGTGACGATGACCTTCTCGACCGGTGCGGTCGGCAGTGCGGTCATCGACTGGGAAGCCGGAGCGGGCTTCGGTGAGGGCGGCGGCGGGGTGGCGGCGAGTGCCACGGAGTACGTGGCGGCGACGGCGGCGATCGTCGCGCTCGCGGCCACGACGGATATGAGTCTCCGTCTGGAACCGTTCAAGGTGTTCCCTTTCAACTGACGTTCGGAGCGCGGGCGGGCGGCGCGGGAACCGCGGTTCGCTGTGGGGGTGCGATCCGCGGTTCCCTGGGCCGGGTCGCCCTTGCGTCGCCGTCGGCGCGACGGCCCCTGGTCAAGGGCCGTCCCCGACGGAGCCCATGACTTACATGCACCTGACATCAAAGAGTCAGGAGATGAGATCCGCCGGTGCGGCAGACAGTAGGGAACGGGGAGATGAACCCGATACGGGGAAAACCCTTGTCACCCCCGTGGGAGCCCCGGGGGGGGGTGGGGCGCGCCAGAGGCCGGCAGGCGGGGCGAGGTGCGGGAGCTGACGAACTGTCGGTCATTCGGGGCGACGCCGGCTCACTCCGCGCGACGTGTGTGTGGCAGGGTGTCGCGGCGCGCGGAGCGGCGGATTGTCAGTGGGGGCTGGCATGCTGAAATCGACTGACCCCGTCCGTCATCCACATCCGTCATCCACCGCGCACTCGCGGGAGGAGAATTGCGATGCTGACTACCACATACGTCACGGGCTCGCCGAGCTGGCTGGACCTGGGAAGCCCCGACATCGACGCGGCCGCCGCCTTTTACGGGGCGCTGTTCGGCTGGGAGCTGCAGAGCTTGGGACCGGAGGCCGGGGGGTACGGCTTCTTCCAGCTGGACGGGAAGACCGTCGCAGCGATCGGCCCGCTCACCGAGGAGGGCGCGTCCTCGGCGTGGACGCCGTACTTCCTGACGGCCGACGCCGACGCCACGACCAGAGCCGTGGAGCAGGCCGGCGGCACCGTCCGTCTCCAGCCGATGGAGGTCTTCACCGAAGGCCGGATGGCGGCGTACACCGACCCGACCGGCGCCGACTTCGCGGTCTGGCAGCCCGGTGACACCAAGGGCCTGGGCGCGGTCACCGATGTGAACACCCTGTCCTGGACCGAGCTGTACACCACGGACGCTGCCGCCGCGAAGGACTTCTACCGCTCCGTGTTCTCGTGGGACTACGAGGACATGCCGTTCGCGAGCGTCACGTACAGCGTCGTCTCCCCGTCGGGCGGCGGCCAGGAGGCCACGCAGGGCGGGATCATGCAGCTCCCGAAGGAGAACCTGGAGGCGGGTTCCCGCTCGGAGTGGCATCCGTACTTCGAAGTGGCCGATGTCGACGCCACCTTCGCCGAGGCCACCCGGCAGGGTGCCACCCCGCTCATCCCGCCGATGGACGCGGAGGGCGTGGGCCGCCTGGCCATGTTCACCGACCCCTTCGGTGCGCCTGTGGCCGTCATCCGCGGCGCCGGCCGCTGAGTCCGCGGCCCGGACGGTCAGACGAAGTTGACCTCGGCGCGCCGCAGCCGAGGATCGTCCACCACCCTCCACAGAGGTACGGCGTAGTTGCCGAGGCGGCAGCGGCCGCCGAAGTGGAGGCCGAGGACGCGATGGTCAGTGAGGCCGAAGACGGGGGAGCCGCTGTTGCCGCCCAGGGAGAGCAGCCGTGCAAGGTCGGCGGGGGCCACCGGGAGCGGGGTCGACAGTGCCGGGACGCCGGCGGGGGGACACAGCAGGGTCATGTCGGCACAGCGCGTAGAGCTCGGAGCCGACGGGCATCGCTTCGTTGGGGGCCGACGTCACAGCCGCGAGGCGAGCCGAACCGTTCACATGCCGGGGGGGCGCCCGCTCCGGGGCAGGATGCTGAACCGGGAGCCGTAGCGCCGCCCTGGTGCCCCGGCGACAGCCCCCACGAGCCTTGGAGCGCTGAGTACAGATGAGCAGCAGCCCCGCCGATGCCCCCAATCCCCTGCCGGCCAATCCCGGCAATGGGCCCGCCGTCTCTCGTCAGGAGTTCGACGCACTCTTCGACGCGGTCCGCACCTGGGGCCGCTGGGCTGCGGCCGACCGCGGCGCCTGGAACAGGGTGACAGCGGGCCACGTGCAGCGGGCCACTGCCCTGATCCGGTCCGGGACGGTCGTGCCGATGGGGCTGCCCTGGAACACCCTGCCCGGACCGGACAACAGCAAGCCCGCATTGCACTACATGTCCGACCTCGGCGACGTGGAGGCCCCGGAACCCTCCACCCACAAGGACTTCATTGCCGTGGATTACCACGGCAAAGGCGTGAGCCATCTCGACGCGCTGTCACACATCGCCTACCGGGGGCAGCTCTACGACGGCCGTGCGGCGCGCGAGGTCGTTGATGCCGGGGGTGCCCGCTTCGGCGCGGTGCCGGCACTCGGCCCCCTCGTCACCAAGGGCGTACTCCTCGATCTGCCCGCCGTCCTCGGGATCAAATGGCTGGAGCCTGGGCACGCACTGCACGCGCAGGACATCATCGCCGCTGAGAAGGCACTCGATGTGACGATCGGGGACGGCGATGCGGTGTTGCTGCGCTCCGGCCGCTTCCGCCGCCGCCGGGAAATCGGCCCCTGGAACCCTGACGTGGCGAGCGCGGGCTTGCACGTGGACGCCATGCCGCTGCTGGCCGAGCGTGCCATTTCCCTGCTCGGCGGCGACGGGGACAGCGATGTACGGCCGTCGCCGGTCGAAGGCCTGCACTCTCCGGTCCACGCGCTCGCCATCACCGCCATGGGGGTGCCGCTGCTGGACAATCTCGACCTTGAAGCACTCTCCGCCAGCTGCGCCGAGGCGGGCCGTTACGAATTCATGCTCGTCGTGACCCCGCTGAACGTACCTGGCGGGACAGGCTCGCCCGTCAACCCGGTCGCGGTGCTGTGATGGCCGGCCGCCACCGTCGCCTCGCGCCGGCCGCCGATCACCTTGGACGCCGGCCAGGTCTTTTCGACCGCCGACCATCGCATTTCGTTAGGGCTTCTTATATTCACCCAAAAAGTGAGGAATATACTCAAATGGAGACTGGGTGATCGCAAAGTTTCTGTGAGGGAAGTGATGCAGATGGGGGTCGTGGGAGACCGCATCGGCCCCGTACGCCCCCGCGAGCGGTTTCTGCATGGCGAGTCGGTCGAGGGGGGCGTGAGAAGTCCGATTCTGAGCTCATGGCAGCGCTGTCGACTGCTGGGACTCTCACCGGATCAGTCCGAGCTCCCTTACCGGCAGGATTTCGATCCGGACAGCCAGCTCGTCCGCGCGGCCGGGCCTGTGCTGGACCGGCTGCGATCCATGTTCGCGGGCAGCAAGATGAACATCTGTCTCGCCGATGGACACGGCACGGTGCTTGAACGGCGTTTCGGGGAAGCGTCTTTGGTCCGGCATCTCTCCGCGATCCAGAGCGTCCCGGGCTTCGTGTTCGCCGAGCAGTTCGCCGGGACCAACGGCGTCGGTCTCGCACTAGCGGAAAGGCAGCTTTGCCAGGTCTACGGTGCCGAGCACTTCGCCGAGCGGTCCCAGTCAAACGCCTGTTCTGCAATCCCCATTCGCGACCAGCTCAGCGGGCACATCGAGGGCGTCCTCTGCCTCGGCTATCCCTTCACCGATGCGGACCCGGCGCTGGTCACCGTGATACGCGACGCCGCCGAAGCCATCGAACGGCGGCTGATGGAGCAGAGTTCGGCGCGAGAGCGCGGCTTGCTGCGGGCGTATCTCGACGCCAGACGCCTCGCGTGGACCAGCGAGGCCGCCAGGGACGGGCACCTGATCGGAATGGATGAACTGGTGCAGATCGGGCTGGATCAGCGCGATCAGATGATACTCAAGGAGAAGGCCACCGAGCTGATCTCCTCGTCCCAGCGGGCTGCCGTCGAAGTGTCCCTGTCCCGCGACCGGCGGGTCATGCTCCTGAGCCGTCCGGTGACGAGCCCCTCCGGGGTGGAGGGCGTCGTCATCGAAGCGGTCCTCCCCGGTGACTCGCCGCAACCCCGCATCGCCGTCCCGACTCGCGCCGGTCGGCCACCCGGCGTTGTCGCGCAACATGCCCCCACCTCCGCCGACCCGTCGTCCGGGCACCTCCCCGGCGCCGCAGCCGGCCGGGCCGCCACGACGGTCCGCGCGCCCGTCCCACCTGGCACCGACGACTCTGCCAACGGTTTGGCCAGGGGGCTGGTGCTGGTGGGCGAGCCGGAAGTAGGGAAGTACGCCGTTGCGGCCCGACGCCGCCTGGAGCTGCTGGCCGAGGCCAGCACCCGCATCGGCACCACCTTGGACGTAAGCCGCACCGCCTGGGAACTCGCCGAGACGGCGGTCCCGCGCCTGGCCGACTTCGTCACCATCGACGTGCCCGAGGCCGTACTGCGCGGCGAGGAGGCCTCCGACGCCAGCACCGAACTGCACCGTACGGTGGTCCACGGCATCCGCGAGGACTGCCCCTTCTACCCGGTCGGCGAGCGGGTGGACCTTCGCCCGGCGACGCCCCATCTACGATGCCTGGCCAGCGGACAGGCAGTGCTGGAACCCGATCTGAAGTCCGCCGCCGGCTGGATCGCCCAAGAACCCGGGCACGCCGAGCGGATCCTCGCCCACAACGTCCACTCCCTCATCTCCGTCCCCCTGCTCGCACGCGGCGTCCTCCTGGGCATCGCCAGCTTCTACCGCTCGCAGGATCCCGCCCCCTTCGGCGACGACGACCGCTCGCTGGCCCAGGAACTCGCCGCCCGCGCCGCCCTCTGCATCGACAACGCCCGCCGCTACACCCGCGAACACACCCTGGCTCTGGCACTTCAGCGCAGCCTGCTCCCGCGCGGCCATCCCGAGCAGGACGCTGTCGAGGTCGCGCACCGCTATCTGCCCGCCGAATCCGGAGTGGGTGGCGACTGGTTCGACGTCATCCCCCTCTCCGGCACCCGCGTCGCCCTCCTCGTCGGCGATGTCGTCGGCCATGGACTGCACGCCGCCGCCACCATGGGCCGGCTGCGCACCGCCGCACGCAACTTCGCCGAACTGGAACTCGCCCCCGACGAACTCCTCACCCACCTGGACAATCTGGTGGTGCGCCTGGACCGGGAGGAGGGCGGCGAGAACCCTGCGATAGGCAGCACCGGCATCGTCGGCGCCACCTGCCTGTACGCCATCTACGACCCCACCTCGGGGCAGTGCACCATGGCTCGCGCCGGCCACCCTCCGCCTGCGCTGGTCCACCCCGACGGCACCGTGACCTTCCCGGACCTGCCCGCCGGACCCCCTCTCGGCCTGGGCGGTCTCCCCTTCGAAACGGCCGAAATCCACCTCTCCGAGCACAGCCAGCTGGTCCTCTACACCGACGGACTCATCGAAGACCGCCATCGCGACATCGACGTGGCCCTACACCAGCTGCGCCGCGCGTTGGCCCACCCGGACCGAACGCCCGAGGACACCTGCCAAGCGGTCCTCGACGCCGTGGCACCCGACCACCCTGGCGACGACGTCGCCCTACTCGTCGCCCGCACCCACGCCCTGCCCCCGGACCGGATCGCCACCTGGGACCTGCCCGCCGACCCGGCCCTCGTCTCCGACGTCCGTGCCGCCGCCGTCCGCCGGCTGAGCCAGTGGGGGCTGGACGAGTCCGCTTTCGCCACAGAGCTGCTGCTCAGCGAGCTGGTGACGAACGCCGTCCGCTACGGCACCGGGCCCATCCAGGTACGCCTCATTCACGGCCGCACCCTGATCTGCGAGGTCTACGACACCAGTAACACCGCTCCACGCCTGCGCCAGGCGGCCACCACCGACGAGGGTGGCCGTGGCCTGTTCCTCGTTGCGCAGCTCGCCGAGACCTGGGGCACCCGCTATACCACCGACGGCAAGGTCATCTGGGCCGAGTGCGCCCTGGATGCGGCGTGACCTCCACCCGGCACAGCCGGGAGGCGCATGGGGAGACTGCCTCCCGGGCAACTCGCCCATTGGAGTCAAAGGGATCAACGATATGACGGAAATGCGGTAACAGATCCCAGTAGCATCCCCCATGCAGTCGGGAAGAACCCGGAGGCCGACCCTCGGAGAAGTCCGTGCATGACGCTCCCGACACCTCGATGAGCCCACCCTCGCGCTTCGGTGGAGAACCTCTCGTCCGCATTCGCGGTCTCAGCAAGCGGTTCGGCGGCACCCTCGCGCTCGCCGCGGTCGACCTCGACATCCACGGCGGCAGCGTCCTCGCCCTGCTCGGTCCCAACGGCGCCGGGAAGTCCACCCTCATCAAGGTGCTCGCCGGGGTCCACCACGCCGACGAGGGCGAGGTGACGGTGGCCGGGCATCCGCTCGGCTCCGACGCCGCCACCCGGAAGATGTCGTTCATCCACCAGGATCTCGGCCTCGTCGAGTGGATGACGGTCGCCGAGAACATCGCACTGGGCACCGGCTATCCGCGCCGCTGCGGACTGGTCTCCTGGCAGCAGACCCGAGAGCGCTGCGCCGAGGCCCTGCGGATCGTCGCCGGGCACCTGGACGCCGACGCCCGGATTGCCGATCTCGCCCCCGCCGAGCGCTCGCTGGTCGCCATCGCCCGCGCCCTGGCGACACGGGCGGAGCTCTTCATCCTCGACGAGCCGACCGCCACCCTCCCCGCCGCGGACTGCGCCAGGCTCTTCGACGTACTGCACGCCCTGCGCGACCGCGGGCACGGCATCCTCTACGTCAGCCACCGGCTCGACGAGGTGTACAAGGTCGCCGACACCTTTGCCGTCCTGCGCGACGGCCGCCTCGTCAGCCAAGGTCCGCTCGCCGTCCACAGCCCCGCCCGTCTGGTGCACGACATCGTGGGCCGCGAACTGGCCGGCCACCGGACCGCCACCACCCCCGCCGGCGGTCCGCCCGTCCTGAGCCTCGACAGCGTACGGACCCGATACACCGGACCGGTCAGCCTGGAACTGCGTGCCGGCGAAATCCTCGGCACGGTGGGCCTGAACGGCGCCGGCCACATGGACCTGGGCCGCGCTCTCGCCGGCACCCGGCCGATCCTCGGCGGGCGGGCGCTGCTCGACGGCCGCCCGTACCACCCGCGTACAGTCGCCGCCGCTCTCGACTCCGGCGTCGGCTTCGTGGCCGGCAACCGTCAGGAGGAGGGCTGCGCCGCCGAACTGACCGTACGGGAGAACTTCCTGGCCAACCCCCGGGCAGCCGGTGTGCGGGCGTGGCACTGGATCAGTCCCCGGCGCGAGCGCGCCGAGGCCACCGCCCTTATCGATCGGTTCTCGGTGCACCCCCGCGACTGCGAGGTCCCGATCGCCACCCTTTCGGGCGGCAACCAGCAGAAGATCATGGTCGGCCGGTGGCTCGGGGGGAGCCTGCGCCTGCTGATCCTCGAAGAGCCGACCGCCAGCGTGGACGTCGGCGCCAAGGCCGCGATCTACCGTCTGCTCGACGAGGCGCTGGCCGCCGGCCTGGCGGTACTGCTCATCTCCACCGATTTCGAGGAGGTCGCAACCGTGTGCCACCGCGCCCTGGTGTTCGCCCGTGGGACCGTGACAGCCGAGCTGACCGGTGAAGCCCTCACTGTCAGCGAACTCACCCGCACCGCCTCGGCCATGCCCGCCATCACCGGAACCGCGACGAGCCGGTGACCCCCTCCCCCTCGCCTCGATCGTTGCTGGGCTTTCTGCGCGGACACCTCATCGGCACCTACGGCCTCCTGGCCCTCACCGCCCTGCTCTTCCTGATCTTCTCGATCACCCTGCCGGACACCTTTCCCACGCGGGACAACATCTCGTCGATCCTCTCCAACCAATCGATCCCCGCCATCCTCGCGCTCGGCGCGACGATCCCCATCGTCACCGGCAAGTACGACCTGTCCATCGGCTACGGTCTCGGCCTGGCGCACGTCATGGTGATGCAGCTGATCGTCAACGAAGGCTGGCCCTGGCCGCTCGCCTGCCTCGCAGTGATCCTCGGAGGGCTGGTGGTCGGCGCTCTGAACGGTGTCATCGTCGAGTTCGCGCAGATCGACTCCTTCATCGCCACTCTCGGCACCGGCAGCATGATGTACGCCTTCACCGGCTGGATCACCGACGGAGCCCGGATCGTCCCCGGCCCGCAGGGCCTGCCGCCCGCCTTCACCGACATCTACGACTCCAAGTTCCTCGGCCTGCCGGTACCCGCCTTCTACGTCCTCGCCGTCGTCGTCGCCCTCTGGCTGGTGCTGGAGCGGCTGCCGCTCGGGCGGTACCTGTATGTCATCGGCTCCAACCCCCGTGCCGCCGGCATCCTCGGCATCCCCACCCGCAAGTACTCCGTCTACGCCTTCGCCGGATCGGGCCTGGTCGTCGGCTTCGCCGGTGTCCTCCTCGCCGCCCAGCAGCAGACCGGCAACCCGAGTGTCGGCCTGGACTACCTGCTGCCCGCCTTCGTCGGCGCCCTGCTCGGCTCCACCGCGATCAAACCCGGCCGCGCCAACGCCTTGGGCACCCTCGTGGCGGTCGCCGTCCTCGCCATCGGCCTCGCCGGCATCGGCCAGCTCGGCGCCCAGTTCTGGGTCACCCCGCTGTTCAACGGCGGCACCCTGCTCATCGCCGTCGGCCTGGCCGGCTACTCCGCCCGCCGCCGACTGCGCACCGGCCCCACCGCGACCCGCCAGTCACTCGCAAAGCCGTCGGCTGCACCGACGAAGGACGGCAACCCCTAGAACACTTCGTAGCGCGCACCTGCGTCAGGAGCACCGTGTACTCGCACCGAAAGACCACCCTCACCGCCGCAGCCCTGCTGGCACTGGCCGCCACCGTCGTTGTCGGTTGCGAGCGCGGTCCGTCGACCGGCACCGGGCCGTCGAAGGCCGGTTGCCCCGCCATCCTCGCGAAGGCCAAGGGGGCCGTGCAGCAGGCCGAGAACACCAAAGCCTCCTGGAACGGCCCCACCAGCGGCCCCACGGCGGTTTCCGGCAAGACCATCGTCTACGTCGCGCAGACCATGACCAACCCTGGCGTCGCAGGCGTCGCGCAGGGCGTCAAGGAAGCCGGGAAGGTCACCGGATGGAACGTCCGGGTGATCGACGGAGAGGGCACCCCCGCCGGCATCCAGGCAGCACTCAGCCAGGCCGTCACCGTCAAGCCCTCGGGCATCGTCATCGGTGGCTTCGACCCCAATCTGACTTCGCAGCAGGTGGCGCGGGCACAAGCGGCGCATATCCCGCTCATCGGCTGGCACGCGGTCCGTTCCCCCGGCCCGAGCAAGAACCCCAGCCTCTACACCAACATCACCACCAAAGTGGAGGACGTGGCGAAGATCAGTGCGGACTGGGTCATCGCCCGGTCCAACGGCAATGCCGGAGTCGTCGTCTTCACCGACGACTCGATCCCGTTCGCCAAGAACAAGTCCGAACTGATCAAGCAGGAGCTCGCCACCTGCTCCGGCCTGAAGCTGCTGGCGTACGAGAACATCCCGATTCCGGACGCGAGCCACCGCACCCCCCAGGAGGTCTCCTCCCTCCTCTCCCGCTTCCAGAACAGCTGGACGTACTCCGTCGCCATCAACGACCTTTACTTCGCCGACGCCGCCCCGGCCCTCCGCGCTGCCGCAAAACCGGGCTCCGGCCCTCCCTTCAACATCGGCGCGGGCGACGGCGATCCGTCCGCCTTCCAGCGCATCAACAGCAAGCAGTTCCAGGCCGCCACCGTCCCCGAGCCGCTGTCCCAGCAAGGCTGGCAAATCATCGACGAGTTCAACCGCTCCTTCGCCGGCCAGGCCGACAGCGGCTACGTCGCCCCCGTCCACATCGCCACGGCCGACAACAGCAACGGGGCCACTTCCTGGAATCCGTCGGGCTACCGTGAGGCCTACCGGAAGATCTGGCGCACGTAAGGGCTCGCAGAGAATCAACCTGTTGCTTCCCGTGTTTGAGCTCGTTGGTGTGGTATGCGCGTCTCCGAGTCGATCTGTGACCAACTCGCCG